>CAYYMO010000001.1:0-4421 GCA_964472955.1 uncultured Methanomicrobia archaeon
CGTTGGGAATGCTTTAAAGACCACAATTGTCTCGTCGATCTTCGTTGGGCCCACTCCAATATCTGAGGCAATTTGTGAAGCCGTCGTGTCCTTTGACGTCACATACGGATAAGTCCCATAAAAAAGCGAGAGACCGTACCCTTGCGACCCCTCTAATAATACGTTGTCTCCCCTATTTATAGCTTCATTTATTTCAATCGGAACGTCCGTCGTGTAATCCTTGAGCTCCGGCAAGTCTTTAGCTTGTTTTATTATTCTCATTGCCCTTTCCGCAGCTGCAGGACCACAACCGGTCCCTGTTGAACCAATTTCTTTTGACAAATGGTCGTTCTTTTTATCCATCAGTATGTGCCTGTCTTCGATTATCCCGCATCTGCTATCGACTCCAATTCTGCTTCTTACCTCGAGTAATTCCAGCTCCCTAAATAGGACTTTGGGATCCACGAGAACTCCTGCACCAATTAATACTCGAGCATTTTTATAAACGAAGCCGGAGGGTATCATCCTCACGCCAAACTTCTTGTTCCCAATTTCCACTGTGTGGCCAGCATTCGGTCCGACCCCTCCCCGCGCGATTATTGTGGGCTTATCGGAAAAAGCAACGTGCGCAACAATCTTCCCCTTCCCCTCGTCACCAAAAAATCCACCAACTATTATAGTAGCCACCATTAATCTTGCCTCAAATCATTATAGACTTCTCGTTCGCAGCAAATTATACGTTTTAAGCCACGGATCGTAAGTTCGTTTAGATTTTATACTATAAATAAAAATAACATGGCGTTACGTGCTCATTACGATGCTTCAAGACTTTGAGTCTAGACCCCAAGGGAATAAGGCAATAAATGAAAACTTTTATTCAAAATAACAAGGTGATGACATGAAAGCAGATGCTCTAAGGATTACAGAAGGCGTTTATTGGGTAGGCGTTCTAGATTGGGATATTAGGCAATATCATGGTTATACCTTAAAAGGAACAACTTATAATGCCTATTTAATTTTCGGGAATGACAAATGTGCTTTAATAGATAACGCGTATCCGGGAACCTCTGCACAAATGTGGGCAAGAATAGAAGACGCGTTCGAAAAAGAGAGTAAAAAGATCGGAATTGACATAATCATTCAGAATCATATTGAAAAAGACCATAGCGGAGCGTTGTTTGAAGTTCATAAAAAGTTTCCAGAGGCACCCATTTACTGTGCTGAGATTGCAATTGAGGGAATAAAAAAACATTACCCCTCATTAGAGAATGCACCATTTAAACCCGTTAAGACCGGAGATATGGTTGGTGTAGGTGGCAAGACATTTACCTTTCTTCAAGCACCAATGTTGCATTGGCCTGACAGCATGTTCACTTTTTTAGCAGAGGATGGGATATTGTTCCCGAATGATGCATTTGGACAACATCTTTGTTTCACAAAAAGATATGACAGCGATATCGCCGATTACGTTTTAATGGAGGGGGCACAAAAATTTTATGCTAACTTGATCACGCCATTATCTAAATTGGTAGCAAAAAAACTCGATGAAGTGAAGAATCTTGGATTGCTCGACAAGATTAGGCTAATCGCCCCTTCTCATGGGCAGATTTGGACGGATCCAGCGAAGATAATAGACGCTTATGCGAAATGGGCTGCTGGAAAGTGTAGAAATAAGGCAACAATTGTTTATGATACCATGCATTACTCAACACAAAAAATGGCTCATGAATTTGCCGAAGGACTAATGAGCGAAGAGATCGACGTGGCTATGTACTTCTTACGAGAAGATGAAAGGAGTGAAATTGTTAAAGACATTCTTGACAGCAAAGCGGTTCTGTTTGGCATTCCTACGATACACAATGAGCCCTTTCCAAGTATTGGCGACTTAATATATTACCTCAAGGGACTAAAATTTGATAGGACTGGATTTAAACGGTTAGCATTGACCTTTGGATCGATAGGATGGAGTGGCGGTGCAGTTAAAACTCTTGCGGAAGACATCGAAGCGTGTGGATTTCAATTGTTAGAAGGATACGAACTGCGCTATGTTCCCGCTGAAGACGAACTACGTAAATGTTATGAATTAGGCAAAAGAGTTGGATCACAGATAAAGACCATGTAATGAGCATCTTGACAAAAGGGCAAAGGACAAATTTGTTGACCCGCGGCCTATGAGCAGTTTGGATAAGTTTGCACATAAAAGAGGCGTGATTTACCCAACTAACCTCTGGCACGTAAGAGAGACAGTAATTCTGAATAGCCCTTGTAATAAACCGACTCTATTTTAAAACCCGGTGATATGAGTTACTAACATCACTCTAGATTATTTTAGCCAGATTTATTGACATTGTGTACATCTAGCATATTAGATTTTATTAATAAGATATTTAATCAGAATAACGCAGTGTCGCGCAATATCGTAGCACTCATTAATGTAATGTCCGAGTGAACATTGTTAGGTAGATTCAATTTCCGTGATGTCAACATAGTAAAACAAAATCGGAGGTTAATGATGTGACTGAATTACCTGATACTAACAATACTGCCACGTTTATCTTGAATGATTTAAATGGCGTGTGGAAATTATGGGGGATCCACCCTCGTTGGGGCCCTCAGTGGGAATGTCTCAGTGAGGTTAAAAATGGACAACTGGTGAAAATAACCGGGAGAGTGGGTGATATCTTTAAAATAAATCTTTCCGGGTTTGATTATCGTTTTGTCACTATCGATGAAAAAAACAGCCTCAGAGAGATTAACCATATCACTTTTGAAAATTTCGTCTATTCAATCTCTCGTAAATGGTATAATATATTGAACAACGCCGGCTTGTTTTCACAAAGACTAGAAGAAAACGAGACCGATTAAAAAGTTTGAGTGTTAATGATCAGTAGCTGCTATCTTAAAATTTAAGTCGTGCAGAATGAACTTCCTCGGGTACTGGGGTGGACGGGCCAGAAAAACGGGGCTGATTATACTCATAGGATCGTCGGGTTCCGATATGACGACCTGGTGCAAGATGACGGTAGGGAAGGGTTATAGTGGAGTATGGTAAATCCTGTTCATATAAGAAACAAGATTTTCTCCCGTTACTTCGATCCAAAAAAGAGCGTGACGTTTGGTGACATACCTATAGGCAGTTACGAGCTGCACTTATAAATCGTAAAAGTTTGTTTTGATGTAACTAGCGTGAAGGGGTGGGCACAGAACGCGTTTAATTTTACTTGCACGTGAGTGTAATGCTTACATCGAGGCGATTTACTTCAAGGTTCCCGTTATAGTAGCAGTAACCCGGAATATGAAGAGAATGGCAAACGGACGCATCCATCGTGGGATAATGATAAGAATGATAAAGAACTTCCAGTCTCCCGACCTTTAGAAGGGTTGGACTTCGTCAAAGGCATTGGTACGGGCATAACGGGGTGACAGTCAGCTACAAATCGCCTACTTGCCTAATGCCTCCTTCCTCATTAGGGCCATATCTTTAAGTAAGAACGCATCGTAATCCCGCGGTTCAATTCCGAGCGATTTTTCAAAGCAAGCTATAGCTTCGTCATAGTCACCTAGCCCGAGATAGAAGCAGCCGAGGTTATTCCACGCCATAATGTAGTTGGGGTCAATCTTTAATGCCGCTACTAGGTCGTTCATCCCACCCTCATCAAGCCCAAGTTTAAACTCTGAGAGTGCCCGCGTGTTAAGGGCTTTTTTATTTGTAGGATCAACCTTAATTATTTCATCTAAAAGCCTTTTCGCTGTTTCAAACTTTTCGAGGCTATTGAGGGAAATAGCCTTATTGAGTATGATATCAAGCGATCGGGGCCTCACTTTTAAAGCTTTGTCGTAGAATTCGATAGATTTATTAAATTTATTGAGGCCAAAAAATGCAAGACCCTTATTGTGGAGGGCTCTAACATTGTTGGGGTCTAATTCAAGAGCTCTGTCATAGTGAACGATTGCATCTCGGAATTTTCCTAGTCTAAAGTTTCTATCTCCAGATTCTATTAGATTAGATAACGTACTGTTTGGGTCTCTCCCTTTTTTGAGCTTATCGATTAGTCTCATAGTGTGAACACTCCCAGCAAGCTTTGTTTAGTCGCAAATTGGAGAACCTCTGTAGCTATTTTATGACTTTGATACGATACTTATATATCCCATATCATAGTTAATCACATCGATTAAAAGATGAGCGCTTTTTTAAATCAGTGCTGTCTGTCGCATAGTCAATAGTCATCCTAGATTCGTCATATGTCCGGCCTTACAATGCCTGAGAGCACGATAAATTAAAAAAAGGAACTAGCAAGGAGAGATAACTACGAACTTTAAACGGGTCAACATTAAGCACCCTGAAAGATGGGTTATGCTATTTGCTATATTTGTCATTGCTCTTTATATAAGAATACAGTTGCCATATGCGAGCTCTATACAAGGAGGACACATTGTAATAT
>CAYYMO010000002.1:0-6182 GCA_964472955.1 uncultured Methanomicrobia archaeon
AGGACAGAAGCAAAAAAAACTCAGCCAGCTTTTGGCATAAGGAAAGGGCAGGCGATCGGTTGCAAAACAACGTTGCGCGGGTCTATTGCTAATAAATTTCTTACGATGGCACTTGACATTCGCCAATATCACATAAGTGACTACCAATTCGATGAAAATGGAAATATGTCTTTTGGAATCGTTGAACATACCGATTTTCCCGGCATGACGTACGATCCTGAAATAGGGATATTTGGCATGGACGTCACAGTAACCTTCAAAAAATCAGGCTACCGAATTGCAAAAAGGCGAGTCGCTTCACGAAGAATCCCAAATAGTCACAAAGTCAAACGAATGGAGGCTATTGCCTTTATGACGGATGAGTATCATGTGGTGATCGTATAATGGCTGAGAAACTCGGGCGCGTAGCACACGAATGCGGACGTTGTGGACGCAAACAAGGGCTTGTACGGAAGTACGGTATATATTTATGTAGGCAATGTTTCAGAGAAAAAGCAAGCGATATGCAATTTGAAAAATATAGATAAGGAGATTCAATTATGGTTTTATTAGATCCACTTGCAAATGCTCTATCGACTATAAAAAATGCAGAGAGCACTGGCAAAAGCGAATGCATTATAAAGCCGGTTTCAAAATTAATTGGCAGTGTGTTAAGAGTTATGCAACAGGGGAATTATGTGGGGGACTTCGAATTCATTGAAGATGGTAAGGCTGGATTATTCAAAATTGAGCTATTAGGGAATATTAATAAATGTGGCGCGATAAAGCCAAGATCTTCAATTGCAAAGACGGAATTTGAAAAGTGGGAGCAGAGATACTTGCCGGCGCGCGATGTTGGACTATTAATACTTACAACCTCTCGAGGTATCATGTCTCACACAGATGCTAAAGGACGTGGAATTAGCGGAAAGTTGCTTGCATACGTATATTAAAGAAGGGGTTGCAGATGACTCGAGTTACAGAAACCGAAGTTCGGATACTTGAAGGCATTGATGTTGAAGTTGAAAGATCGTTAGTGGTGGTGACAGGTCCTAAGGGGACGCTAAAGCGAAATCTTTGGTATCCGGGAATTGCAATTAGTTCTGACAACGAAAATATTCAGATACGGACTGAAATTGATAAGAAGGCCCAGGATTCTGTTGTACAGACCTTCGCCTCTCACATAGCCAACATGATGACCGGGGTCAAAAGTGGTTTTGAATATAAATTAAAAGTAGTGTATTCGCACTTTCCTATTCAGGTGAAGATTGAAGGCAAAACGGTATCGGTTGGAAATTTTCTTGGCGAGCGAAAACCGCGAGTCGCTCGAATCTTAGGTGAATCACACGTTAAGCTCCGTGGCGATGAGATGGTCGTTACTGGGATTAATAAGGAAGATGTGGGGCAGACTGCAGCTAACATTGAGCAAGCAACGAGAATTAAAGGGCGAGATCCACGCGTTTTCCAGGATGGGATTTACATAACAGAAAAGGCATGAAGAGGCGCATAAATGAAATTTCTGGAAAAAATGAGTGAAGATAACATTAAAGCGTTGATAGGGGCAGGCTATAGAACTGTAGATGACCTGAAACAAGCTACAAAGGAAGATCTTACAAATATTGAAGGAATTGATTCTAAGCTTGCGAGAGCAATACTGAAAGATTCTATTTCATTCAAGCATAAAGAGCTCACTGAAAGAGAAAGGCGCCTTCTCGTTGCGAGAGCCAGACATGACAAGCCATGGTTTAAGCGTCTTGACTGCGAGAAGAAAAAGAAGCTTAGCTCAAGCTGGAGGAGGCCGAAAGGATTATTTAATAAAATGCGGCGAGGTTTTACAGATAAGGGGGCTGTGGTACAAGTTGGCTATGGTTCACCTAAGGCAATACGGGGTTATCATCCTTCTGGATTTAAGGAAGTTCTTATTCACAATCCAAGTGAACTTGAGACTTTAATGCAAGATCAAGCAGTTAGGGTAGCGGGGGCAGTCGGCAGAAAAAAGAAGCAGCTGATAATAGAAAAAGCGTTTGTAAAAGGATTAAAAGTACTAAATCCGACTGTAAACATTAAATTCAGTAAAGCTACAGAAAACCAAAGAGAGAACGAGAAGCAGGAGGCAGGACGGTAATGGCTGACCTCACAAACCAAAAGAGACTTGCTTCGAAAATACTTGGGGTGGGAATAAGCCGTGTTTGGCTTGATCCAGATAAATTAGAGGATATCGCAAATGTTATAACGCGAGAGGATATCCGTGGACTTGTCGAAGCTGGCACCATTAAACGCATTCAGTCGAATGGGATTAGCCGAAGTAGAGCAAAAGAACGCGATGTAAAGAGAGAGAAAGGACACAGAAAAGGACACGGAAGTCGCAGAGGAGCCAAAGGCGCCCGTACACCCAAAAAAGCTCTCTGGATCAGTAGGATCAGGGCGCAGAGAAAGAAGCTAAAAGCTCTTAGAAATGACAATACTCTTGACCGTACACTGTATCGCAAGATGTATCGAAAGGCTAAAGGCGGTGTTTATCGAAACGTAACCGTCTTAACTGCCGAAGCCCACACCTTAACGGCTTCGAGGGAGGAGCAGTAATGACAGGAGGACCTCGGTACCAGGTTCCCTTTAGACGTAGAAGGAAGGGCAGGACGAATTATCACAAAAGGCTCGGATTAGTCCTTTCAAGAAAACCGCGCATGGTGGTGCGAAAAAGTGGGAAAAACTTCACAATACAGCTAGTATCGCCAGGCGATAAAGGAGATTTAAGCCTCGCTTCTGCGAATGCGTTGGAACTCGCGGCTTATGGCTATATGGGCTCTGCAGGTAATGTTCCTGCTGCTTATCTTACTGGATTACTCTTTGGAAAGAGAAGTCTTGCTCTTGGATACCACGAGGCAGTTCTTGATATTGGTCTGAACGCTAACTCTAAGGGTTCACGTGTTTACGCAGCTTTAATGGGGGCCTTGGAAACGGGGCTGGGAGTTCCTTATAATGAGAAAGTGCTCCCTTCAAAAGACAGGGTTCATGGGGGGCATATAGCCCGATACTCTAATGAAAACCCAAATAACTTTTCGAGGTATGGAATAGCTCCTAAAGAGCTCCCTAAACACATAGACGCGGTTAAACAAACAATAATGCAGGCGTAAGGAAAGAAATAACATCAAACTAATGGAATGGTTCAAATGGCAGAGGGTTGGATACCAAAAACGAGGTTAGGACACCTTGTCTTCGAGGGAAAAGTAGCTACCTTCGAGGAAGCTGTAGCAACAAGATTTCCTATAAAAGAAGCAGAGATAATAGACGTACTACTACCAGAACTCACGGATGAAGTACTCGACATAAATATGGTGCAACGTATGACGGACTCGGGACGCCGAATTAAGTTTAGAGCAGTCGTTATAGTAGGAAATGGAGATGGATATGTCGGGTACGCTGAAGGTAAGGATGTTCAAGCAGGGCCTGCGATTCGTAAGGCAATAGAAACAGCCAAACTAAATCTTGTAAAAGTTAAGCGAGGATGTGGATCATGGGAATGTGGCTGTGGTGAGGTTCATACGGTTCCGTACACGGTTGAAGGAAAAGCGGGTTCTGTTAAGGTAGTACTTAAACCGGCGCCTAGGGGTCTCGGGATAGCATCAGGCGGTACTGCAAAGAAAGTTCTCGAGCTTGCAGGTGTAAAGGACGTGTGGACAAGAACATCGGGGCAGACGCGATCTACTATAAATTTCGCGAAGGCCACTTTCGAAGCCTTAAAAAAGACGACCACTATTAAGATTGGAGGGGTAGAGTGAAATGGTCTATGCAGTCGTCAAGATGAGAGGAGTGGTCAAATCAAAACCGGATGTAAGGCGAACACTTGAACTTTTAAACCTCGACAGGACCAACCATTGTGTGATAATTGAGGATAATGAGCATTATCGTGGAATGCTCCAAAAAGTTAAAGATTATGTGGCTTGGGGGGAGATTGATGTTGAGACACTAACGATTTTGCTTAATAAACGTGGCATGCTAAGTGGGCGAAGAAAGCTCACAGATGATTATTTGAAGAGCAACTCACAGTTTAAGGACACAAAATCGTTCGCTCAAGCCGTAGTAGACGGACATGTTAACTTAAAATCTATTCCGGATCTGAAGCCAGTTTTGAGGCTTCATCCCCCGCGAAAGGGTCATAAAGGCATTAAAAAGCCGTTTCCACAAGGAATTCTCGGCTTTCATAGTGGTAATATTAACGATTTGCTCTTGAAGATGAGGTAGAGACATGGCTGGGAAAAACAAGACAAAAAAATTTAGAGGCAGTCGTACTTGCGGAGGTGGCACGCACAAAAACCGTCGAGGTGGAGGCAGCAGAGGCGGGCGCGGGCATGCGGGTGGCTGTAAGCACCACTTTGTGCGTGAAATGCTCGAAGGCAGAGGTTATGGCGATTTTGGGTTTAAAAAACCGCAGAAGGTAACGTACGAAGTTCGTGTTGTGGATATAGGAATTGTAGATGAAAATGCCGATCGCCTCGTAGAGCAAGGACGCGCTGAACTCCGGGATGGGATTTATTATATGCAGCTCGACGTAGACAAAGTGCTAGGAAGCGGTAGAGTAACAAAAAAGATGATAATAACTGCGAACAGCTTTTCTGAGAAAGCAATCCATGAGTTAAAGTCAGCAGGTGGCGAGGCTGTGACTCCTGAATGATATGATAAACGATGAAGTTTGTAAACAAAGCAATTGAGTTGAATAATATCAGTGGTACGTAATGAGTGAATTTAGCATAAAAGACGCTGCAGAACCATTTTTGAAGAGGCTTCCCGCTGTTTCAAAGCCTGTTGGGCATGTCCATTTCCGGAAAAAGCTCGCGTGGACCGTTGGTGTGCTCGTCATATATTTCATTTTAACAAACGTTTTGATTTTTGGCTTATCGCCACAATCGCACGATCTTTTCGGATTTTATCGAGCAATTATGGCGGGAAGCTCAGGGTCTATAATGCAGCTTGGTATAGGTCCTATAGTAACTGCTTCTATTATATTGCAACTCTTTAAGGGCGCCGATATAATTAAACTTGATACTAGTGATCCTCGTGATCAGGCCATATACCAAGGACTTCAGAAGCTCCTTATTTTCGTTATGATATTTGTAGAAGCAGCGCCACAGGTACTTGGCGGGTATCTTGCGCCAGATCCAGGTCTTGCCGCATCCACTGGATTGGGACTCCAAGGAATATCCCTCATAATTTTTATACAAGTTATCATAGGTGGAGTCCTTATCTTATTTTTAGACGAGATTGTAAGTAAATGGGGTGTTGGTTCTGGCGTCGGGATGTTTATAGTCGCCGGAGTGGCGCAAGGTCTTGTTACTGGCACCATTAACTGGAATATTGAAGCACCAACTGGTTTGGCAGCCGGGTTTATACCAAGACTTTTTCAGATACTTAGTAGTGCCTCTCTACCCCAGCTTTTAAGTAGTCAAGGGCTTACGTTCCTTCTCATTCAAGGTGGCATACTAGCAGCTATTAGCACTGTTGCTATATTTGCAGTTGTCGTTTACGTGGAAAGCACGCGCATTGAGATCCCTCTAGCGCATAGTTCAGTGCGGGGAGCGCGAGGAAGATTCCCTGTTAAGCTCATCTATGCGAGTGTGTTGCCGATGATCTTAGTCCGGGCATTGCAGGCAAATGTTCAGATGGTTGGGATATTACTCTATAACGCTGGGTTTAAGTGGGTCGGAACGTTTACAGGCAACAAACCTACTTCGGGACTTATGTACTATTTGGCGCCCATCAACAGTCCAAGCGATTGGCTTCCAAGTCTTTCAGGGCATCCGTGGTATGAGGTTTTTTTGCGGTCAGGAATTGACATTACGGTGATGGTTTTAGGCGGCATAATCTTTGCTTTATTCTGGATCGAAACAACTGGAATGGGACCAAAAGCGGTAGCAGCACAGATACAAAGTTCTGGAATGAGCATTCCGGGTTTTCGGCGAGATCCTAAAATTATTGAAAAGGTAATGACTCGATACATCCCAAAGGTGACTGTGATAGGCGGTGCATTTGTTGGGCTTCTAGCAGTTATTGCGAACTTCTTAGGGACAATTGGAAATGTAGGTGGGACATCGTTGCTTTTAGCTGTAAGCATTGTTTATAGGTTGTACGAGCAACTAGCCAATGAGCAGGTCATGGAGATGCATCCAATGCTGAGACGTTTCTTAGGAGAAGCATAGCACTCGTGA
>CAYYMO010000003.1:0-10680 GCA_964472955.1 uncultured Methanomicrobia archaeon
TTTATCGCGCCGATATCACAATAGAGCTTAAAAAGGGGATGTTAGACCCAGAAGCAGCGACAATTAAGAAAGCACTAAAGCACCTGGGATATAATTGCGATAACCTCAAGATGGCGACGTTATATGAACTGGAATTTGAAGCCGAATCAAAGGACGAAGCAAAAGGACTTGCGAATGAGATGTGCTTGAAGCTTCTTGCAAATCCGATTATACACGATTATTCAATTAAGCTTCAATAAGGTATTATATTTTCATCAGCTTATAGGTAAGTAAATGAAGATAGCTATTATTCAATTTGGCGGAAGTAACTGTGATCTTGACGTATATAAGGCGCTAAAAACTCTTGGTGTAAATTGCGAACTAGTATGGTATAAGGAGCCCTTATCAGACTTCGATGGCGTGATAATTCCGGGTGGGTTTTCTTACGGTGATTATCTAAGAGCAGGAGCCATAGCGGCACGCACTGAAATAATGTCAACTATTTCTACGATGTCTGTTGAGGGAAAGCCTATACTTGGAGTATGCAATGGGGCTCAGATACTTTCAGAAGCTAACCTCGTACCAGGAACTTTTACAACAAACGCTTATCCGAAGTTTATTTGCAAGTGGGTGAAGCTGCGAATAATGGGGTCGTCTATATTTACTAAAAGATCAAGAGAGATAATCGGCATCCCCATAGCGCACAAAGAGGGTAGGTACGTCGTTAACAAAAAAACGTTACAGGAGATGTACGACAATGGGCAAGTCATTTTCAAATATGTCGATGACGATGGTGCTCCTTCAAAGGCTGCAAATCCAAACGGCTCTATGGACAATATAGCCGGCATTTCAAATATAGAGGGAAACGTACTCGCTATGATGCCTCACCCAGAACGAGCATTTGATGCACTCCTTGGCTCTACAGACGGTATTGCTATTTTTGAATCAATGGCCAACTACTTAGGCAAATTATGATTTTTTACATTCAATTTAGATACAACAGATTTCCTCTTCCGTGAAACATTTCTACGAGCTTAAATTATCTGCAAGGGTCGCGTTCTGTTTATTACCTAAATAAGCTGGCTCCACCACGATTTATTTTCATCGTACCAATTCACTGTTTTTAATATACCGTCTTCAAACCTCACTTGAGGCTTCCAGCCGAGCAACGTTATTTTCGTACAATCTAAAGAATAGCGGTAATCATGCCCAGGCCGATCAGATACAAACGTTATTAAACTCGAAGGTCTGTGCAGCAGCTCGAGCACGATCCTCGTTATTTCTAAATTCGTACGTTCGTTATTGACGCCTATGTTGTAAATTTCTCCAGGTTGCCCTTCAGTACGGGCACAGTCTACCCCCCGGCAATTGTCATCGACATAGATCCAATCGCGAACGTTTTTTCCGTCACCATAGAGCGGCAATGGCAGATTCATTATAGCATTAGTTATAAAACGCGGGATCAGTTTTTCAGGGTGCTGATATGGACCATAATTATTTGCACTTCTTGTAATTATACCCGGCAGTCCATAGGTCTTGCAATATGATAGCACAAGCAAGTCGCCCCCTGCTTTACTGGCTGAGTAGGGGTTTGATGGGTGTAACGCATCAGTCTCTTTAAAAGACCCTTCTTTACGGCTTCCATATACTTCGTCTGTAGAGATTTGCACGTATTTGTCGATATTGTTCTTCTTTGACGCCTCAAGCAAGGTGTAAGTACCGAGCACATCGGTTCTCACAAACGTAGCTGCATTCACAATTGATTTATCGACATGAGTTTCTGCTGCGAAGTTAAAGACGTAGTTGCAATCTTTTATAGCTCTCTCCACGTGATTTTTGTTGCAAATATCTCCTTCTATGAATTCGATATCCCTTAATACATCACGTAAGTTTTCAAGATTGCCGGCATAGGTGAGTTTGTCTAGGACGACGAACTCCATCTGTTCATACTTATTAAGCATGTAACGGACAAAATTACTTCCTATGAATCCAGCCCCCCCTGTGATGAGTGATCTCATATAAATCTCCGTACTCTTTTTTTCTATTTGTTTATATATGAAGTATAATTATAATGAAACGAAACCTAGTTTGTAAGCTAAAGTTGAATTACGTAATGTAGTTTTAGCTTATATGTTTAAGCTTCATTCTGTTCTCTTAATTATGACTTAATTTTGAATAAAGAGAAATGATAAACTGGCTGCTACTAGATCACTTCCATCGATGACTCGAAGATGAATCCTAAGTCACAGTCGTAAAAAATTCGAGTCCTCCTTGCATTGATATTGAACTATTTAAGCCGGATTGAGTAGTATCTCTTAAAAATCAGATTCTCAGAAGCATTTGCAACAATTAATGCATTACGTAGATCCAATTTAATTTCTCATTCATCATAATTTTTTTAAAATTTAGAATTTGATTCTCTCGCCAATTAGATCTATATGCCCACAGAAACAGATATATTTCATAGCGTCTTTTCTTTTATTATCATACCGCGAAGTTCGCAGGTGTACAACTTTAACTATAACACCTCTGTGCGAATTTCATATACTTAAGCATTGGAAGAACCACTGATTGCTGGTAAGCAGTAATGATTTTGCTCCGGTAGTGTAGCACGGCCAATCATGTTGGCCTTTCGAACGTTAAAAAGTGAGGTTAGCCAACGACTCGGGTTCAAATCCCGACCGGAGCATTCTCAGATGTTATAAAGAAAAGTAATATTTTTTTGCTTTTTTTGAAATAGTTAACAGCTGATGAGAATCGAATGCATTTTAAATTAGTTAGAACGGTATTTAACAGATAGATCTAATTAATTAAATTAAATGAAATAGTTACGCTTGTAAAGAAGGAGGCTCTTCCACTATAAATAGCGCAAATTGATGCTGTTCCAACAGATCTGGCTTAAAAGTCGGTGAGCTTACGCAATAGATGACCTCATAAAGTTCTGCGTCTTTTCTTTTGTTAAGTATTATTAGTCTTCTTTTAAATGTATATCTTCTGTTAATTTAAAATTACATTAAGCAGCTTACCATTTGTTTGTTAATTTTTTTATTTACCGTGCTATCGTCGTCATTTTTATGATTTAATGATCAATAAGTTCAAGTATAAATAAAAGGATTTGTAAGGGTGAGCTTCTTCAAAATAAGTAAAAACCCTTATAGGAAATGGAATTATCATTTGTGGCTTGAAGCAACATCTGAGCGCGGGAAACGCTTTAATCAAGAACTCATAATAGCTGACGATGGGGCTATAGTATATAACGGACTTACAATAGGCGAAGCCTATTAACAAATTTAAACATCTTAATTTAGTGCAAAGGACAGTTGTGACTTTACCAGACTCGTTGCTAAAAGATAGTGTTCTGTGTCAATTATTCGAATCCGAATAAGACTTTTATATTATAATGTCTGTAATTTCACACTAAGCGGAGGTAGCCAAGCTAGGTCAAAGGCGCAGGACTTAAGGAACTGAGATTTGAGAAATCCTGTTGCGTAGGCATTCGAGGGTTCGAATCCCTTCCTCCGCACATTTTTGAATACAAAAAGCAGGCAAGCAAGAGCTGAAATTGCAACATTGCTTGAAACTATGCTTCAGGTTTCTTCTGATTGATGAACAAATATCTCACGGCGCTGACAACGTCGATGGTATTTGCACCCCAGTGAACCATAAAGCCCTTTTGTCCATTAAGAGTAATGGGCCCCGATCGTCCAGTCTTGCAGCACTTAGCTATAAACGTTGTACTCGGTGTAATCGTTTTCATAGGGCAGATATTTATGTGATGAAACTTCGCTTCGTTATACCGCTGTTCAAGAACCTCTCTTGATATATCGCAACCTACAAGTACATTTTTTTTCGAAAATTTGATGTCTCGCGCGTCGAGAGTATTTGAACTTAGGCCTGAAGCTGCACACGGGTAAATTGTAGCTTCAGTGAATTGTCTTAAATCCAACACTCTCGGCTTAAATGATACTGACAAATCACCAAAAACGCCAGCGTTATCAAGTCTTTCGAGCATTTCGACGAGGCATGGGGGGTCGGGAGGAGAAATGTCGAAGATTTCAACTTCGTTAAGGCATGTAAGATCAGGTTCATGCACAAATGTCCAGTGTTCATCGAACCCTTGATACACTACAGTAGTAATCGTCTTGTTACAAAGATGAACAGCTTCCTGTATCAACTTGCCCCTATTAAAAATATCAACCTTTTTGTCAAATATAAGAGTGTTATCAAAGCCTGCGATTTTGTTTGCCGCCATTACTTCCTTAATTAGCCCTTCTCCTTTTGATTCCACTTCATAAATAGCTACTTTCTCATTAAGGAAAATGATTTGATATTTGGATGAAAAGTAGATCTTATCTCCTATTTTCGGTTCGCAATATTCATCAACACATAGTCGTACTCCAACAAACCTGCAATGATCTGGAAATATCAACTTATACCTCTAAATTTTTAATAATTGTATTGGAAACTTCTTTTGTAGTGCTCGTACCATTAAGATCATATGTTACTATACCGCTAGCGACAGTTCTTTTTACTGAATCATTCAGTAATCTTGCTTTGTCGTATTTCCCTGCCCACTCGAGTAGCATCTTGCAACTTAGTATAGCACCAATGGGGTTGGCGATACCTTTTCCAGCAATAGCTGGAGCTGATCCATGAACGGGCTCAAACATCGCATATTGCACTCCTATATTGGCACTCGGACAAGCTCCTAAACTGCCCACAAGCGCTGCTGCTTCATCAGAGAGGATGTCACCGAAGAGATTAGAGGTTAAAATGTGATCGAATCTTTCAGGGTGTTTTATGAGGTTATAAGCTGCCGCGTCTACGTACATCTCGGAATATGGAATGTTGTGTGATTCTATCACAGATACACAGATATCCCTGAAAAAGATATCAGATCTTAGAACATTAGCCTTATGGACAATAGTAATTTTCTTCACATCTTTTAAGCTACAGGCAAAAGCCGCAAGCCTTTTAGTCTCAGCTCTTGTGATTATTCGCTCTGTAATAGCCAAATCATCCGAAATTTCCTCAACTCCAGAATAAAGACCTTCTTGATTCTCTCTCACAATCCTGAAGTTGACCTTATAGGGAGATACAGCGAGGGATTCGAATGGTCTTACATTAACAAAGAGGTCAAGTGCCTTTCTAAGCCTCACGACTACGCTCTGTCCTGGGACGCTTGTTATCGCCCCAAAGAGCATGCAATCGCAGGATTTTATAAGGTTAATATCATCTTCTGTTATTGCCATACCCTCATTTAACCATCTTCTCTGTCCAATCTCAACCTCTACGAACTCGATGTTATCCAGTAATAACTTTAAGATCTCTACTGCTGGGGGTATTACCTCCAAACCTACGCCATCTCCTTGAGCTACCGCAATTTTCATGAAGAATGCAAGAATATTATTTTACGGAACATCTCATAAATGCCAATTTCCATAGAGCGATTACAACTATTTACTGCTATTAGTGTCCCACTGTTTTTTTTCTATGTTCGATTAATCCTCCGTCAGAGAGAATCTTTTGTAAAAATGGTGGCAATTTTGAGCCCTTTATAATCTTTCTATCTATTTTTATAATCCCTTCCGAAAAGTCGACTTCAATGACGTCACCTTGGCGTACATAGTCTACGACATTTGCTTCAAGAATCGGAAGACCTAAATTAATTGCATTTCTAAAAAAATACGCCCAAATGACTTTGCAACAACGCACCCGATGTTTGAAAATTTTAGTGCGAGTACTGCTTGCTCTCTCGATGAGCCACAGCCGAAGTTCTTTCCTGCTACAATTATATCCCCTTTTTGAGGTAAAAAACTCGGATCGATCCCTTCCATAGCGTGCTCAGCAAAAACGCTAACATCTGTCGTTCGAAGGTACTTGCCCGGAATGATTACGTCAGTATTAATATTGTCACCGAACTTCCATACTCGTCCTCTGAAAATCATATGATTATAATTAAAGAGTTATGGATATAAAAGTACAGTGTTATTGATTGTGGATATTACCTTAACAGACTACAATCTAAGGCTCATTGTTTTTATCTAATAGCAATCAAACTGGCTTTCAGTTATTTTAATTACCATTTAGGACAAACTAGATCTTATGGCACTTTCATTATCGCTGGAAGAGCAGTACTTGGTGAACCAGAAAAGGGCAGCGTTAGACCATAGGATGCAGCATGCGGCAGCTGAGATTGAGAAGGAGATCAATCAGAAACTGTGGGATTTTGAGGTCGACAAGGTCAGCGAAGATGAGTACAAAGCAACTCTCATAGTACGAGAACCCGTGATTTCAATTGATACTGGAGATGTAGTAACGTACAAAGGCGTTCCTCGGAAATTCACTATAAGGAGCCCGTCACTTATATTTTTACTAGATTCCGTTGAGAACATTCTTATAGAGCAAATCAATGAAATAAAGAAAGTCGAAAATTAAGGAAAGAAGAATAACGCTAGTATAAGTCTACTAAAGCATTATCGCAGATCGAAGTGTATTTGTTAATAACAGAGTTCTGAGTTAAATAGACCTTGGATCTACAATTTCACCATTTAAAGCAGAAATAGCAGCCGTTGTTGGAGATCCTAAGTAAATTGTACCTCCAGAACCCATTCTGCCCCTAAAGTTCCTATTTGCTGTTGAAAGACAGACCTCTCCTTCTCCAAGGACCCCGTTATGAGCTCCGAGGCACGGGCCGCATCCAGGACTGCAGACTGTCGCACCTGCTTTAACGAGTTTTGAAATAATTCCCGTGTCAACTGCCTTTAATAGGATATTCTTGGAGGCTGGCACAACTATCATCCTCACGCTTACTTTTTTGCCATCTAAAATGTCGGCAGCTACTGACAAATCTTCATAACGACCATTCGTACATGATCCCAAAAAGACCTGATTAATTTCAGTTCCTTCAACTCTCTTTATATCTACAACGTTGTCCACTTCGTGAGGACAGGCAATCTGCGGTGAAAGATCATCTACATATACAGTAAATTTGTCGATATAGCTTGCGTCGTTATCAGCATAGACGGGTTTACTACGTAGTGTCGCTCCGTTTTCCTTTAGGAAGTCAAAAGTTTTTTTATCAGGTGGTATAATCCCTGTCTTTGCTCCCATTTCAACTGCCATATTGCTTACGGTCATCCTGCTTGCAATGGACATATCCGACATCGTATCACCGTAGAATTCGAGGGCCTTATAAGTTGCTCCGTCAGCCCCAAGCATGCCTACAAGTGCCAAAATCACGTCCTTTGAGGTTATCATATACGGGAGCGTTCCTTTCACTGTTACTTTAATTGTTTCGGGCACCTTGAACCAGAGCCTTCCTGTAGCAAACACCTCCGCGATATCAGTTGCGCCCACTCCTGTCGCAAATGCTCCGAATGCGCCATACGTACATGAATGTGAGTCAGCTCCGACAACGAGCGTGCCGGGAAGTGCAAATCCCATTTCTCCCATGACTTGGTGACAGATTCCTTCGCCGATGTCGAAGAAATTACTGAGCCGTTGTTCATTAGACCATGTTCTAATTCTTGCCTGTAACGTAGCTGCAATTTCCGTGCTTGCTGGTGTAATGTGATCGAAGATGATAGCTATCTTGTTGCAATCCCAAACCTTCTTTACTCCCATCTGCTCAAAGGCTTCAACAGCCAGTACACTTGTCCCATCGTGCGCCATCGCCATATCGATGTTAGCAAGCACAAACTCATTAGCTGTAGCGTCGCCTCCCGAAACACGGGAAAATATCTTCTCGCTAATTGTAGCCGGAGCTCTCAAAAACAACACCATCTGTGAACTTTCTACTTTAATATATGTGAAAGATAGGTAAATAATTACCTCCAGCGCAGCGTATCACAGCCTGTTTTGCAGTTAGAAGTTGAGCGACTGTGATGCTGTTGTCCGCAAGGCCTAATGAATCTTCATATAGGCAATTTGCTGTCATATATAAGCTATAATTTCGACTCATACTATTGATTTATATACTGAAGGGCGTCTAATAAAAGTCTTAACGCATGGATTACAACATTTTTTCTTCTTTAGCATTAGGTAAGACTGATTTAGATTTTGAGATTTGCGATGTTACTTTAAGAGACGGCGAGCAAGCTCCTGGTGTTGTTTTTGGATTGGAAGAAAAGCTAGAGATTGCTACGAAGTTAGATGAAATTGGCGTTGAAACAATTGAGGCAGGGTTCCCGGTCGTCTCAACAAAAGAAAAGATAATGGTAAAACGGATTGCGAATCTCGGTTTGGATGCGAAGATATGCTGCCTCTCTAGAGCGATCTTTCACGATGTAGATGAAGCACTCGACTGCGATGTTGATACAGTAGGTCTGTTTATGGCTACTTCTGACTTACATTTAAAATATAAATACCATCGAAGTTTTGACGAGATGATGGAATGCGCCCTCTCCACTCTTGAGTATGCGAAGGATCATGGTCTTATAGTACGGTTCGCTGCCGAAGATTCGACCAGAACTGATATCGATGTCCTAAAGGGATTTTTCAAAAAAGGCGAGGAGTATGGGGCTGATTATCTCAGCATCGCTGACACTGTTGGTGCGTTGAGACCTTCAACTGCCCGCTATCTCGTGAGTGAGATAAAAAACGTCGTCAGGACGCCGCTCTGCATTCATTGCCATAACGACCTCGGCATGGCTATAGCGAACACTCTCAGCGCCGCCGAAGCGGGGGCGTTTCAACTTCACACTACGGTCAACGGAATCGGAGAGCGAACGGGAAACGCACCACTTGAAGAATTGTTAGTAGCACTTCATGTGCAGTACGATGTAGGCAAGTACGACCTCTTAAAGCTAACAATCCTCTCAAAAACTGTGGAAAGATATTCAAGAATGCAATTGCCTAAGAACAAACCCGTAGTTGGGCTGAATGCGTTTTCTCACGAATCTGGGATACACGTCGCAGCCGTTCTTGA
Organism: uncultured Methanomicrobia archaeon; assembly: GCA_964472955.1. Lineage (GTDB taxonomy): Archaea > Halobacteriota > Bog-38 > Methanoflorentales > Methanoflorentaceae > DASPRZ01. Next base: position 8,909 of record CAYYMO010000003.1, read on the forward strand.
AGAGCCGCGGACGTATGAACTCTTTCCGCCGGAACTTGTTGGAAACAAAAGGCGAATCGTCGTCGGAAAACATACAGGAAAGAAAGCACTACAATATGTCATAGCAGAGTTAGGTTACAAGCCCACGAGGGATGAACTGTGTGAAATCCTGGAAGGCGTCAAACGGATATGCGAAGTCAAAAAGTCAGTTTCTGAGGAAGAACTTGAAGGCGTCATAAGAGGAGTATTATGTAAATAGCACTTGATATTATGTGGAAACGCAGCGAGTACTAGCTGTACTTTGGGCAGCTCCCTTTAAGAACGATCACTGCAACCCCCTGTGAGTCTACTACAGAGTGCACAATATCCTTAAGCTTTTCCTGCTCCGTGCATACAGCATCAAGTATCTTATAGTATATCCCGTAGTTGCGGCAGATTGCTCCTATCAAATCTGACATCTCATGAACTGGCTGACCTCCAGTTATTGCTGAAACTCTATTTTCAAGTACAAACACTTTTACGTTGTAGTTGTAGAGTATTGCACTTACGAGTGCCTCAATGCCGCTATGAAAAAATGCATAATCGCCTAAAATGGCTATACCACCATCTTTAAATCCTGCTGCTACGCCTATCGCTGATCCCAATGAGTAAGCAACATCAATTAGGCTAAATGGCGGGTTAGAACTCCTAATCACACATCCTATATCTCCGGCAATCATCACATTAATTTCAACAAGTACCTTGTAAAACGGGACAAAAGGACAATCATCACATATAGTGGCTAAATAGCCCCTGCTCTTTGTAGTTTCTACATTAAAGATGAAATTTAAGTAGTCTGCGTCAACATATTCAAGAGCTTTTTTAACATCATCTTCTCTGATCTCTCCAAATTTCGGTAAATGCCCCGAAAGCTTTCCTAATAGTTTCCTCCCGATTGCTTCTTCAATGAAAGGTCCACCTTCTTCAACAACCAATACGCGATCTGTCTTTTTTAAAAATGAGTCGATCCGTCTATCGCAAATCGGATTGACCACCCCGAGTTTGAAATGTGTGACATCCGTCCTTCTCGCAATTACATTTTCTACAATGGTTGAAGCATAGCCAGACGATACTATGCCAATAATTCCATCTCCCTTTTTTTCGTTCAAATTAGTTCTTTCTGCAAACTCCTGCATTTTTGGATATATATCTTTCATTAAGTGCTGATGGCGCCCCAAAAAAGTAAGCCCCCACACATCCTGTTCGATCTTTTTGATCTCAGGGACTTTAGGTATCACTCGCTCAAATTCTTGTTCCATTTTTAAAAGTCTGTCTGTAACTCTCACGATAACGGGAACTTTCAAAATATCGGACATTTCAAAAGCTTCAATAATTGAATCATAGGCCTTGCATGGGCTACATGGGTCAATTACTGGAATCTCTGCTATTTTTCCATAATAGCGCGAGTCTTGTTCGTTTTGTGAGAACTTAGCTCCAGGATCATCTCCAACTATAACCACAAATCCTGCCCCTATAGTATGGGTCGCTGCCGTTATTAAAGGATCCGAACCAACATTTAGACCCACATGCTTAGTCACAAAGGTAGATCGAACTCCAGATGCCGAAGCTCCGAGAGCGATTTCAACTGCTATTTTTTCGTTTGCTGCATCTCTCCATATCAGTTTAAGCCCGCTTATTAACTCGGTTACAGGAAATCCGATGACACCTGTAGCTAAGTTTGCTCTTGCGTCAAGAATGCCGTAAACAACTGCTTCACACCCGTTCAAACTAAACACCTTGTGCGGAATTAAGTC
>CAYYMO010000004.1:0-4155 GCA_964472955.1 uncultured Methanomicrobia archaeon
AGCGGCTTTCCCGCTACTGTCGCCAATTATAAGCTTAGTTACACTAATATAGTGTAAACAAACGCTCAGTCTATGGCGATAGAATTGCCGATGGAGTTACCACAAGGTGGCGAGTTGAACGCAGCATCAAGCAGCACATTACTTTGACCGACAGATTACGGTCTGTCGAGTAGCTTTTAAATCGAAAAATTCCCGCGGGGTAGTTTAAGTTTAAGATTCAAAAAAGCCGAGTTGTAAAGTGATACTGAGTTTGTAGGTAGGCATTGCTGCTCAACTTGTAGCGAGACTTTATCATCTAGTCGGAAAAGTAACATTTAGATTAAAAGAGTCGGCTGTCGCTAGAGGCATTTCAACTGAGTACCAGTTGAGTCGTTTTTGTCGGCACCAAAATTCAATGCTCGCATTCATGTGGGCTGTGAAGTTTAGATGGATATGCTATTATTGTTAATATTTTAAACTTTAAGATTCACATTTCGCTTGTTCCAACTTATAACTAGAACAATTTTGTTGTTATAAAAGGTAAGTAAAAAGTATTTGATACCGTATATCTACATCGAAATTTATCGGTCTTTAGGTATCTATACTTAACGAGAGGTCTCGAGGAACATTCTTGGACACAGAAGTGTCCACGAAGGCTCTTATGGAATGTTTTTTGTTTGATGACACGAATTGATATATCATGATTTGCGTTTGTCCCATCTTGCAATTTTATCTGCTTCCCTTATTACGCACTCAGCGGACGTGATTCTTGTTGGACGCATTTTTTTCGATGAGACATTAAAAACAATTTCGCCGCCAGTAACGTCCTCAGCTGACCGTAAAAAGAACTGTTTAACTTACACCTCCTTAAAGTCAAAATAATCCTCTGCTTCTGCTTTGAATACTTACAGTCTAAAGTTTTTTCATATTTCTAAAGATTGAAAGGCTCTTATTGATGCTATAGTAGAAAGGTGATGGCCGTTTAATGTTTCTTTGAGGATCTGTTAGCATATCTATCGAACGCCCCACCAACTATTGCTCCAATTAGCGCACCTAGGATCATGCCAAAAGTTAGCCCTAAACCTAGAATGTCAAGTATCGGCATACCTACCAAAGCTCCAAATATTATGCCAATACCAGTATAGAAAGTCTCAGTATGGCTTCTCTCACGTTTCGTAAAGAGCAATGCTAGATATAATATGATGAATACTGCACCAACAAAAATGAGTACCGCAATATACTCGCTCATTACCATGCTCGTATAACTCACGCCAGAGAACTCCCTTTCATTTACTTGTAAAAACGTTTAATCTATTTTGATAATTTGATTCTACGAGGGATATAATAATATTCCATACATTTCACATGCAAAAATGTCTTTTTGTCTTATCAATTGCTATATCAACAAGATCTGAGGAATAAAGCGATAGCAAGATTCTCACACAAGTGAACAAAAATAAAAAAAACTTGGCAGAAAAAAAGCATTGGTCTGCATTGGACAGCTGCTTTTCAACGCTCATGTTCACTACCGGGATAGCTAGAAAGAACATTAAATAATGTGACACGAGATTTGTCAATCGTGTAAATAGTGCCTTTATGCCGTGATACTAAACTCGGAAGGCTTTACTTTGCCTTTTATCTTATGTTTATAAAAAATAAGTAGCAGTCGAACCGCTACCAATTTGAGAATTATATAAGCAGCAGGTGCATAAAAACTGGTGACCCTGCTGCATAATCCAACCAGCTGATGGATTTTACTCCGATCACTTCAGGTTTAAGAGAGGTGCCTTTGGAACGAGACAGAAAAGATTCAGCTAAAATACGGCAAAAAAAATCACGGGCCAGAGTGTAAAAATCAACATGACATGCGGAGGACGAAAACTAAATTTTTAGTATTGTAAAGAGCAATAATGGGATGCTGAAGACTATCGATGAAAAAGAGCAACTAAGCAAGCGTCGCACAGATGGAACTCACAGGCAGAATAACTGAAAGTACCTAGATATGCATTTCACGCACGTCGAGTTAAAGGAAATTTTTATAAGAACATAATAGATATGCCTAGAGAGAGCGATATTAATATAAGCTCGAATCTATTACCGACGCGATCATAGTAGACAAGGTAATGAAGTTACTATACCTTTTAGTTTAGAGCAAGGATGAAAATGAAACGGCCAACGATGCACAAAAAAACAGCATTTATGGCGGTGCTTTTTGTTGCTTCAATCGTTGTTCTTGCCATAAAGCTGCTAAATCCGACACCCGTGCAAATATTTGTCGAAAACGAAACGACTATTGTGAACCAGATCCCGGGGCTCTTTACATATGCTGACGCTCTTATCATGATCATCGCTGCAAGTCTCGCGAGCGTTAGTGGGACGTACCTTCTGTTCTTTGATTCGGTGCCGCAAGCTTCCTCTGAGGGCGCCAAGGTATTAGAGCAACGTAAAAAACACTGGGAAGATATTGCAAAAACATTAAAATCCGATGAGCAAAAGATCTATGAAGCAATAATCGGTGAGGGGATTATTGCCCAAAGTGAACTTGTTGCAAAGACAGGGCTTCCGAAATCAAACGTCAGTAGGGCATTATATGCGTTGGAAAATAAAGGTCTCATTGAGAGAAGAAGACGCGGTATGGGGAATATCATTTTGCTAAAATAAACATATTTTAGCAAGTTGTTACAATAAAGTGCGAACATTGTACATACAATGTAAAAATTTGATCGTATCATAGATATCTCGCAGATTCTAATCCTCCACGTGCAAGATTTAGAAGATATTCTTTTTTATGGATAGATGAGCCTAATAATTACTTAGCACTGATGCATTTTCCTTCCTTATTACTAATGCCCTCACTGACAAGTAGTTAGAGTACGTCTTTCTTATATGACCGAACAGGAGAAGTAACATCTCAAGGATATTAAAATATTGTTGAATCGCATTGTGGTTTAGTAAAACCGATTAAAAAAAGCTTTAAGACAGAATCGATGGTAGTGTTCATAATTTTAATTTGTATTAGTATAGTCAATCAAAAATTTTAAAAATCGCAAACTACTAATTAACAGATGACGGCCATCGCTATCGACTCTAATGAAGAGAATTACCAGGATTAATTATTTGCAAAATCTCTGGGATAAGTCGATTTCATTACATAAAAGATTACTTGAATAACTATAAAAGAAAGAAAATGTTAAACTGCGCGTATATGCGATAAAAAGTACAGGAATGAAAATTCCAAAAGTTTGCCATAATTTGCTCCGTCGGCATTTGTCACTGCAATCTAAGAGAAATATGAGAAACACGATTGTAGATTGGTGAGATTAAGAGTAACTGGATAATTAATCCAGACTCTTTAGAAGCGTTAAAGCCACATATATTTAGATGTGCAAATGAAGACAACGTTCTATTAGCAGATCTATCACAGCAATTATTTAATTTATATCGAATCGCTACACTCTGTTATTATAGCTAAGCTATTAATCTGACAAACAACTTATCCAGTTAAATGAGCAAAGTTTATTGTATCATAAGCCATTTTTACGGCACTATTAAAAGTCTAAAGGAGGTGAACTATTGGTTGATCAAGAACCCACAGAATATCGCAGCAACACAGCGTTACCACTTCAGTATAAAAGTGTTGGAATTCGTTTCGTAGCTATACTTATTGATACCATTATCATAAGTATTATTAGCACTATAATCACTTTACCCCTAGGCTCTTCAATAGCACCCACAGTTAATCAACAAACTGGAGCCATATCAATTGCTCCAGCATATTGGATCGTTGTTATAACAGAATTAATTATTGCATTCTTGTACTTCACCATACTTGAGGGGCGGTATGGTCAAACAGTCGGCAAAATAATACTCAAACTTAAAGTCTTAAAGACAGACGGATCGCCTGTAAATTATAAAGATGCAGGAATACGGACGATTCTTAGAATAATAGACGAAGTACCTTTCATTGTTCCATATTTGCTTGGGGCGATATTCATTTGGTCCTCGGATACAAAACAACGTCTAGGCGATCGTGTTGCACACACTGTAGTTGTACAAGCGTAAGGGGATCTATCCCCATTACTTTATTCTACAAGTCCAATAGAAACAGTTTTTCTGACAAGTGGGAAGACACACATTAACATAGCTCTATTTACGAAACAAATTTTACGTTTTTAT
>CAYYMO010000005.1:0-2943 GCA_964472955.1 uncultured Methanomicrobia archaeon
CGTTTGCTTGCACACTGATGCGGTGCAAAGTGTTGGGAAAATTCCGGTGGATGTGGATGAATTGGCCGTGGACATGCTCTCGATATCATCACACAAAATCTACGGGCCAAAGGGCGTTGGATGCCTCTACGTGCGTAAGGGAACTAGACTGCGACCGTTACTGTTCGGCGGTGGGCACGAAAAGGGGTTACGGAGTGGGACTGAAAACGTTTCGGGAATTGTGGGCTTTGCAGAAGCGATAAAACTAATAATAGAAGACTTCTCGGACAATGAACGGATCAAAAAATTGAGAGATAAACTAATAGATGCCGTGCTAAGCGGCATGGAGCATGTACGGTTGAATGGTGGCAGAGAGAGACGACTCCCTAATAATGCCAACTTTAGCATCAGCTTTATCGAAGGCGAGTCATTGGTCTTGAGCCTCAGTGCAAAAGGCATTGCAGCCTCGACTGGATCTGCGTGCTCCTCAAAGAAGCTTGAACCCTCACACGTTCTCCTTGCAATCGGATTGGATCCTGTAGACGCACATGGTTCCTTGAGACTAACGCTTGGAAGAGATAACACAGAGGATGACATAAATTACGTCCTAGAAGTACTCCCCGACGTTGTGCATAGGCTAAGGCTTATGTCACCGCTTTATAAATGTGAATGTGACGACACGGGTTACGGAAAACCTGAATGAGTGACAGGAGGAACAATGTATAGCGACAAAGTGATGTTGCACTTTATGGATCCACATAACATGGGGGAAATAGAAAACCCGAGCGGGGTTGGGACCGTGGGAAATCCCGTGTGCGGAGATTTGATGCAAATAATGATAAAAGTGGAAAATGATGTCATCGTTGACATTAAATTCAAGACATTTGGCTGTGGCGCAGCAATTGCTACGAGTAGCATGATCACTGATCTTGCGAAGGGAAAGACGATCGAAGAAGCGCTGAAGATCACGAGGAATGATGTGGCTGAGAGCCTTGAGGGGTTGCCACCAGTAAAAATGCACTGCTCGAATTTGGCTGCAGATGCGTTGCATGCGGCAATTGAGGATTATAAGACCAAAGTGAAAGAAAAAACGAAGGAAGCTACGTAGTGTTCACGAATCATCGATGAACGCCTTCTCAACGATGACTTTCACATCATCGAGAAGTTTGATCGCCCTTTCTTCGGAGTCTACACGGTGAACGTCAACCCTACCGCTTTTGTACAAGGTGATGCCGCATTCTTCGTAAAAAATCCGCGCAACTCCCAATTTCTCGGCACATCTTCCCATTTCTTTCAATATTTCACATAGCACCTGCATAGAAAAGGCTCGACCAAAGTCCCCCTCTACGAGGATGCCTCCACCCTTACAGGGTCTTACAGCTTTTGCATTATACTTTTTCTCGGCCATAGTTATTTCAGCTGCTTCGTGCGGTTTTATGCTCCTGTAAACTTACGTGCCATAAACTTAAGGATATTACTCATTCTTCAAGCAAGCTGCGTCTCAGATAAGATATTTTCCCCTTCATGTGGCACTCAAATGCAGCAGAGATCTGCTGTGTCTAAAAATAATTACTGTGCTAGAGAACAGATACTTATAAAAGTCAAGCGAGATTACCTTTGTGCATCTGGACTGTTTAGAGGCGAATCGATTTAGATTTAGCTCGATATTACCAGAGCAATGGAGTAATTACGATCCGATCCGAACTTTGACTCTCGAGATAACTGTTGCACGATACACATATGTATGACATTTATTCCGTCAGGAAAGACTTCCCAGTTCTCAACGAGGTAATCTACCTCGATAATGCAGCAACAAGTCAGACGCCGAGGCAATCTGTAGAAGCTATGAATGAATTCTTTTTTACGTATGCGGGTAACTATGGGAGGGGGGCACACAGGCTTGCGCGGAAAACGACGGAACGATTCGAGATGGCTCGTGAGATAGTCGCAAATTTTTTTAGCGCTAAAGCTGATAGAGTGATCTTTACTAAAAATACCACCGATAGCATAAATATAGTGGCAAACGGTCTGGAGTGGTTCTCTGGAGATAGAATTATAACATCCATTATCGAGCACCATTCGAACTACCTCCCCTGGGTCGCACTGAGAAAATGCGGCGTTGAACTTGATCTGATTGAGTCTGATGGTGAGGGGATTATTGACCCCAAAAGCATCGAAGATGCGATTACAGAGAGCACCAAACTCATAGCGATTTCTCATATCTCAAACGTCTTTGGATCAGTGCAAGACATCATGAAGATAGTGAAAATAGGGCACAAAAACGGCGTTAAAGTACTAATTGATGCCGCACAGTCTGCAGGGCACTCAGAGCTCTCTTTTCATGAGATTGGATGCGACTTTCTTGCTATGCCAGGGCATAAGGGACTTCTTGGACCACAGGGAACGGGGATACTTATTGCAGATAATCCCAAGAGTCTAACTCCATCAGTACTTGGGGGTGGGGCCGTTGAAGAAGTGAGGGGCTGTGAATATGAATTCCTTGAACCACCGGCGCGATTCGAGGCAGGAACCCCCAATATCCCAGGGGTTATTGGGCTAGGCCGGTCAGTGGAGTACGTTCAAGGTCTCGGTCTCAAGAACATACACAATCACGTGAACATGCTCTCCAGGCTTGCTGCAAAGGAATTATCAGACATACAGGGGGTTCAGGTTTACGGTCCACATGATCGGGCCGGGGTAGTTTCGTTTAACGTGGGGGAATTAAACCCACACGACGTCAGTATGATCCTCGATGAAACAAGCAAAATATGCACGAGAAGTGGGTATCACTGCGCTATGCCCGCGCTACAGTTCATAGATGTGCAAGGGACGGTGAGGGCATCGTTTGGACCGTATAATACGACTGAGGAGGTCGACATATTAGTGGAATCAGTAAATCAACTAGCAGCTTCATTTTTTTAGTCTTGATACAAGTACCGAGAACGCGCACGAACACGCCTACCA
>CAYYMO010000006.1:0-3693 GCA_964472955.1 uncultured Methanomicrobia archaeon
GCACACACTGTAGTTGTACAAGCGTAAGGGGATCTATCCCCATTACTTTATTCTACAAGTCCAATAGAAACAGTTTTTCTGACAAGTGGGAAGACACACATTAACATAGCTCTATTTACGAAACAAATTTTACGTTTTTATGCACGTATAGGCTAAAAGGAGCTTCTTTTAAAGCAACTATTAATTAAGTCATGCTGCATTTATAGTTGAGTGCGATATTTTGTTGTCTACTCACACTCTAAGAATTGAGATGACAAAAGTGAGGTAAACAGTGTATACCAAGGTTCCACTAGTACAACAGAATATCTTGGCAAAAGCAATCGTTGAACTTTTTTAAAAAAAGTCTAGATTTACTTAAGATCTTGAAAAACAAGGTCGTAACAACAAAATATCGTACAAGTGAGAGTTCCGACAAGTGTAGAATATGTTCGCGTTTTTACATCAGATATCAGGCAAGAAACCGTAGCGTCCAAACACAACTGCATCAGTTGCAGGAATTGCTAACACGTGCATTCATGTTCAAATTCTGATTTCGGCCGTTTCCCCAACCACTCTAACCATTCAACGACTGTGCTTCGGTCTTGCAACATCTGGTTTCCGTCCTCAGTAATCGCATATAGTATCTTATTATCCTGATCTGTTTTTGCAATTAAGCCCATATCAACGAGCATCTGCAGTGTGGGATGTACGACGTCCGCATGTAGAAAGTATCCGTACTTTTCTTCGATGTGCTTCATGATGGCATATCCGGTCAGCGGTCGCTCTCGCAATGCCATCAAAATAGCGATCTTGATGCCTTTGTGTGCTAGTTTATGTGGCATCATAGCGGCATGCAAGCCCATGCCGTGAATGAACATCGGAGAATACTTATCTACCCCGTCACACCACATTTTCCACATTTTTTTCATTAACATTGAAGAATACTTTTCCATCTCGCAGCTACATATTTTACACATTTTGCTACACATTCCACTCATCGAAGTCACCTTATACATCTTTAGATATTTATATGGTACCGTGATTTTTTTTCTTCAAAATACTTTCATAACTACAACACAGATAGTTTTTGATATTAAATCGTTGATTTATACTCTAAATTTTGTTAAAGAGCATTTAATATACGCTTGAATTTTATATTAAATGATTCCCCACTCAAATTTTGTTAATTTTCTTGAGACCTATTAACGTTCTAACTTAAATTTTGTGTTATGCATCTGTTATTATGCTGTCATTAACATAATTGAATTATGCAATAATTAAAAAGAGTAAAATGGTCCTTTATATTGTGATTTTCCCTAACCTTTCGAACAGCAGTCTTTCAAATGCTCGCGGATTAGATTTTTTGCTCTATCTGAGTACATAAGTCCAACTCCGGCAGCAAAATGAAAAGTGAAAGATGTCGGCCGTGGATCATACTCCGGCATGAATCTGACCTGTCACACCGCACATAACTGAGGTGCTAAATAGTATGCTCTTTCCAAGATACGTTTTTACTGTTTTATAGAATTACTCGCAATGATACTCTGATCGCATTTTTGGTCGTCGAGCCCACCAGTCTAGCCAGTCAACAATGTTGCTACTCTCTTCAAGAAACCTTTTTCCCTCCTCTGTGAGTAAGTACTTTTTCTTGTTTTCTTCTTCGATTTGTTTAACGTACTCCATGTCATCGAGCATCTGAAGCGTGGGATATATAACGTCCGCACGTAAGAAATATCCGTACTTGTCCTCGATATACTTCGTAACAGCGTATCCGGTCAGCGGTTGTTCGCGTAATGCCATCAAGGTAGCGATTTTTAGGCCTTTATGCATTATTGTATGCGGCATAAACATCGAACGGCATATGCCCATTTTTGGTGTATAGATCTCCCATAATTTTTTATACATTTCACCCATGGTAGTCAACCCCTGTATCTTAAGATATATTAAATGATAATTCTATTTATATTTTTTTGACTAACATGAAGTTAGGATAGAAAAAAAATGATTCAGCCACGTGAGCAACTGATGTGGATTCTGCCCAGAAGCTGTATGCAAAGAACGATCGACTTTACTATCTCTTCCAACTACCAAACAAAGGATGCGAAACGTCAACAATCGTAATAGCATTTGTCTCTTCACAAGATTTGCGTCCGGTTGAAAGCACTTTTGTTGACACTACAAATTAACTCTCAATTTTTAAACACGTACAGTACTCAGTGGCATAACAAAAGAAATTTTATCAACCAACGTTAAACCAATGTGTTATTTTTTGCCTAGCCGCGCTTGCTAAACGGTATATGTAGATGAACATATAAGAAAAGGAGCTATGCTAAAGCTTTGGTTTTTACGTTGGTTTTTCTCGCATCAAGCACCTAACAAATTTCTATTATTTTGTTAAATTATTAGGTCTTGTAGCTTCTAGCATGTTAGAGAACGGCAAAGAGCAGATGCCTTAAGGTATGGTATTAAACATTAAATAAACGTAATAAAATGCAATCCGCTGTACAAATAGTATGCCGCTTGAAACGTGTCGTATAGCCAGCTACCACGCTTTTCATTCCAAACGGCACTTTATATCCCCCTTCCAGAATGAGTTGATCACGGGTAGCGGTGAAACGCCACCACTTTCAGCAGAGATAACTACGGGAACAAAGCAGCAATACGTGGCATCAAGTCATGATAACAATTGTTAATAACACGGAGACAGGAACCGCCATAACATATACAAAACTTGATGATGCACGCAGCAAGTTATATGGCAACATAATGTACTCAACAGTGGGCAGCAACATAACATTGTCCTTTTCACCTCCTTTTTCTCGATTTATCAGTTTTAGCTGATGACTTTTTTCGAGCAAACATCTATGCACGCTATTCCTTTAAATATTTTGGCAGTTCGGTTGATAACAAAAGATACCTTTAAAGTCGTTGAGAATTAGCTGTAAATAAGTCAAAATTCTTTTTTTTGTTATTTAAACGATTTGTGGAGCTTCTTTTTTCTAAAACTAATTCAATGTTACACCAGTTTTTTGCGTTCTGTCTTAAAAAGCAACATGATTGTTGGTCTCACAAACTCACTTGTTAAAGACAAAAAAACCTTGCATCGTTGTGGCAGAATGGAGCATTGCGGATGATCAAACCCCGTACGTGCAGCCCACTTTTACATGCGTTTATCTGAATTACATTAGAAAATTAGATCGAACGCATCTTAATAGGCAAATCTAAAAAGTGTTAAAATGAAGGTAAAGCCGCTCGATTTAACTTGAATAAACGTAACTGCAGGAGTTTTTGTGATGGTTTTCCTGCTGATGGCAGACGGTTACAGCCAGCGAGGTTACAGACGCTGAACGGAGAATATCCCGAATTACGCGCTTCTTCAGCGGTGTTAAACCATATCATGTTCTCAGGTTTAATTTTTCTTAAATTTAGACACTCTCTGCAGTGACCCTCGTCAGATTTTTTACTAGCAGCAAATGGAGGTCGCACGTTGCCCATGCTGTGCTTTCCTATCACCCCGACGGATTTAATCTGTAATATTGGCTGCGACTGTGTTTTACTCATGGAAACACTGACAACTCTGTTTATTTGAAAACAGAATAAGGAGTGTCAAATATAGTGATAATAGCGTTTTTTTGTGACGGGTCATCTTCTGATTAATGACATGAGCTTCATAAAAAGTCGGCCCATCAACTATTAGTTTATTTTAAGCAGATA
>CAYYMO010000007.1:0-5298 GCA_964472955.1 uncultured Methanomicrobia archaeon
TAAAGAAGCAGCGATTCCTTGCCCAGATCGTGATAGGACTCGAGAAGAGAATTTAAAACTTTGGGGAGATATGCTGGACGGTCTCTTCAAAGAGAAAGAGGCTGTACTGAGGATCAAAAACGACATAAAACACAAAAATCCAGCTTTGAGAGATTGGATATGCTTTAGAATTATAAACACAGAACACCCACGAGGGTTAACATACTTCGTTTGGCCGATGCTTGACTTCGAGTCAGCGATTGAGGATCATCTACTAAACGTTACGCACATAGTGAGGGGGAAAGACTTACATGATAGCGAGAAGAGACAACAATTTCTCTACAATTATCTCAGGTGGCAGTACCCTATAACGATGCACTGGGGCAGGATCAGTATCCACGAATTTGGTAAGTTCTCAACAAGTGAAATTAAAAAAGCGATTGAAAAGGGGATGTACCGGGGATGGGATGACCCTAAACTTCCCACAATATGTGCATTGAGGCGCAGAGGATTTCATCCGCAAGCTTTACGAAATTTCTTTATTAATCTTGGCATCAATGAATCTGATATAAGCATCAGCCTTGAAAATCTTTACGCCGAAAACAGAAAGATAATTGACGCGACTGCTCATAGGTACTTCTTTGTAAAAGACCCTGTGCGAATGAAAATCATTGGAGCTGCTTCGACTACGGCGAGGCCTCCATTACATCCATCGTCTAGTGTTGGATTTAGAAACATAGAAGTGGGATCAGATGTATTTGTCAGTTCAGAAGACACTAAATTTGCTCTTGGAGATGTAATACGACTCAAGGATCTTTACAATGTAAAAATAGTGACACTCAAGCCATTAATCGCAGAGTTTGCCGGAGATGAAAGAACTAGGGAGCTGAAAATAGTGCACTGGTCGCCAATTAATGGTTTAAAAGTCGAGGTTTTAACTCCAGAAGGTGTTGATGACGGAATCGGTGAATTAGGTATTGCGTCAGAGATAAATAATGTGGTTCAATTTGAACGCTACGCGTTTGTTAGGATTGATGACGTTATAGAACAAGGGGATAAAACTAAGATTATAGCTTATTTTACGCATAAATAGTTAATAATTTATGTGGCGGCTCCAGTTTTAGAGGCGATGGTTAACATATCTCATCTGGTGTAGCAAACAGATTGTAAAAAATCACGCAGCGAATCCATTTGCCTAAAAAGTTAAGAATTGACTATGAAAAGGAGTAGTGAAATAGTAACAGCTGCTATTAAAACGGAGGTGGTAAGAGCCCCCCCCATTGCCATTATAGCGTTTACCGTGCCAGCAAGCTGGGCGGTCTTGTGCGATCCGAATACCGAAACACCCTTTGCATACTTAGTATTCATACCAACAGAAACGGGTTCAAGATCTCCTTGAGCTGCTTCTACAAGCTCCATTATAACCTTAAGCAAGCTCCCACTGTCGATCCTCGTCCCAAGCAGATTGCTCCCTCGTGTGTTAACTACGTGATTATCAGTGGTCATCACTTCAGCTTCATTTACTTTTAGGGCTTGTATGATTATGTCTCTTAAATGTTCAACCATATTGTTCGCATCTATCAACACGTAGGCAGTTTGTTGGCTGTCAACTTCAATTACTGCTACTTGAATTCCGAGATCCCCCATCCCATCTTCACGCAAAAACATTGGTTCTTGGCTTGCTACTCCAAGTCGCACTTCTCCTAATCGCTCTGATTTCATAAGTCTTGCCGATGCTTCTTTAACTGCGTCAATTAAGTCAAAGGAGCGCCTCGTGCCGGGCGATATAGAATGCGCAAAATGAGCTCTGCAATTGTGGGCATCAATCAACGCTGCATACATTGCTCCAAATATACGAGCTTCTGCAGTTGCTACAAGTCCGATCCCATATTCTATATCTTCAGTCGATTCCGGGGATAGCGTTGAGATAAACAAAATTGAATTCCCAAACCTTTGCGCTAAGAGCTTTATATCCCCTTCGGTAATCCTAATTGATCGGGAAGCAAAGTCGTGATAATCTATATCGTCAATAGCACTTTTTGCTGTTTCCACTATCTTAGACGATTCCTTCGATGAGACCAAATTAAAGTCATGAGTGGCAGTTCCATGCGGAACAAACACTTTCCCGCCATCGAGATTTTGAACAATTCTAATTGGAAGGTTTCCTCCCCCTACCTCTCCGACGGGCCCGGGATGCACAGAGGCAATGACGAATGTGGCTTTCAAGCGATTTTTTGCTTTGAAGGAAATGGCGGTGACGGGAATATCCACTGACTCTCCAATTTTTTTAAAAAACTCTTCCATTCCAGGGGCCCCGTCAATAGTCTGTGCGATATAATGTTTGATAAAGTCAATACCGCTAACTCCGAAGGACTTTCTCACCGGCGCATCCATGTATCGAATCAAAACGATGGCACCTATTGTAAAAATGATGCTTATTCCAATGAGATTAATCATAAAGTCTTTTATGTTGAATAAAGGCAAAAAAACAGCGCCAAATAAAGTTTGAAGAGAGGAGGGGACTATTATCTTAAAAATATTTCTGCTCGCAATAGCCATCAAAATAAGAACTCTAAAAGCAAAAACGGCGCCAAGCGACATGACATAAGCCGAAATTGTTATGTTCCACCCTGTGATGAACGATAGCAAAGCTGCAACAGCGCAAAAACTGCTGATAATAATCGTGCTGACAAATGCAAGTAAGGCAGACTGATTTATGGTCATACTTGAGCGAAATACCTTCACCAGAGGGTACGTTAGCGCAGAAGAAATTGTGGCAGGAAGTCCTATCAGGAAAAATCCTGCCGCTATATTTTCCTTCCACCCAAAGCCGAATACTCCGAGTCCTACCATTATTGAAAAGACAAGAGTGATTGGAATAGTATTTTTCCAATGCGGAGCAGAGAAAACATATTTCATAAGTCCAGCCATACGTTCTTCCATTCCGCTAACAACTTGCCTTTTTGGACGTAACCTGGTCACTTTCATTTTATCCCTTTGTTAAATTAGATTTTTTCTCGAGCTTTACATCCGATATGCTTAAAAATCCTCTAAACTGTTCGTCAAACCATACTTTTTTACAATTGATTACCGAAATGCGTTTGTCGTAAATGGGCGCATCGAGGACGAGCGTTTCATATTCGCCGCCCTCACCCATAACGTGTACGCCATATTCCTCGTTCAATCGAAAGAGATCTTCAACCCCAGATTCGTCCAATCTCCTCCCCAGCCATGACTTATCCATCCCATAAGCAGCGATTTGAACTATAATTATCTCCATTGAATCGCACATATCTCGCAGTAACGCTTCCCCTTTATTCCACAGTGGGGCGTACACTTCAAGTTCAAGTTTATCGCATAAAGCTTTTATTCGCTGCATCTGATAATTTGAAGCGACAGCACCAGCAACAACCCCGTCGATATCAAGATTCTTGAGGATATCTTCAAGGACTTCTAACTCGTCGTCTTGAGATAGAGAAATTCCTGTTACTAGAGGAATACTAACAACCTCTGATATTACCGTAGTTATATCGGCACAGGAAACATGATACATGTACGAATCCTGAGAGGCCCGTATATTTATGAGGTTCACTACTTCGTGCTCGTTCATTGCCCACATCAGGGCATAAATTGAGTCCTTGCCACCAGAAACAAGTGCTGCTAAACGCATATCAGTTACCGATATAAAGACTAATATTAAACTTCAGAAGATGGCGCAATTTCACTCTTCTAATGGAGCCGCCTCGATGACCTCAAGAGGCACGTCATGAAGAGCTTTTCCAATAACCGACTTTGCAATCTTTGCAGCGTGCGACTCGTTTTCAGCATTTATGATTTTTATTTCAAATATAAGCCCCACAAGGGCCGTCTTTGCTGCTAGATAGACACTGTCGAAAAGCTCTCCGCACGATGGACAAGACGTCGAACCAACTGCCACTTCTACTTTACTCAATTTGGGGTTCAAACGCTTACCAGCTTCTGAGATAGCTATACTTATAGCATCATCAACAGATTTTACATCTTTTACTATCCACGCCGCTTCAAGTGTGACGTAATAATTAGGCATAATGAACTATAAGCCAGCTATCGTAATTAACATTTTCATTAAAAAGCTTTAGTGTGTAACTCTTTTTTACAGTTACTTATGTCTGTACACTCATTACTCCGACGCTGTTTCGAAGAGCATACCAGCACGAATGCCTGCATCTAACCACGCATGGCCGTAACTAAAACAAATTAGAGCGTTCACTGGATCTTCTCTCTGAAGAAAATATTTACCATCGTTGTAGTAAGACCGCGCCATTGTCATAAAATCGTGCGAATACCTCACGTCTTCTCTCGATTCAACTCGTTCGAGAGTCGTTCGCATTAACATCTCATACCTCCTCACTTTTTCTTGTAAGTCTGCCATACTATTCAGCACCAGCAAATTTATGAAGGGCTTCCTCCTCGATAAAATGAATCGATGCCGGCACGACTAATATGTGTAACGGTGAGCCAAAATCATAGTCTTTTAATTTTCTCATACTGTTAGCCTTTACGACAGGTGTTTCCGATCCTGCCCGTGCCACCCCGACTGCTAATGAATTTGCTAATTTATCCCTTCCTTTTTTGTGTTCAACGTGAAGAAGCAATCGAATCGCTTGGTTTATTGTCATACACTCCTCCTGAATATCCATAAAAAGTAAGGTATGGAGATTATTATTCAAATTCATCATTACAGTGTCATACGGTACTTCAGAGATTGTCGTGTACGGAAAGGGAACCGTAGCCGATTTTCCAAACCTATAATTTTGAAGACCCGTTAGGCCGCATATTGCTGAAGTAATTGAAGCACCATGTATGAGACGAGTGTCAATTCCTTGGTCATACGCTCGCAATCTTAGGTCAATATGAGTGGTTGAAATCATTGAATCTCCAACGCTTAAAAAGACCACATCTTTGACTTGTGCATCCTTTAAGATTGTCTCTTGTGGGGATTGTTCAACTTGCTCCCTTGTTAATATGTTAATCTTCTTGCCATACAGTCCCTCAAGCTTTTCAATAGTGGTTCCCATAAGAGTCGAAGTATAAAATTCAGCATACACTGCATCTGCATTTTTTATCAAATTTAAGCCTTTGATAGATATATCCTGCTCATCGAAGAGTCCAAGACCGACGAACGTTAACAATCTCATCACCCTTAATCTAAATAGTGTTTATCTAAGTAAATTGTTTTATCGTGTAGACGTTGACGAACACGATGTTCCCTTAACCGTTATTATGATGTTTGATGTAAACTCCTCACTGTTTGTACGTAGCACTAAAAAGTCTTTTCAT
>CAYYMO010000008.1:0-13458 GCA_964472955.1 uncultured Methanomicrobia archaeon
CCATTTATCTTTGGTTTTTTTATCCTATGCGAACTTCGCAATTCTCTGAATTTTGCGTCACCCATGACGCACGCATTCCGTGTTGTGACGGCATCTTCTGTAAGTTCAACGTAAATGTCGTCACAAGATATTCCACACACAGGACACGTGACATCGTCACATATTATTTTCTCGTCTGTCGTTAAAATCTGTTCAGAAGTCAAGATCACACCTCAGTATATTAGATACGTTCACTATTTCTCAAAGGTCCTCTAAAACATCGAAAAGTTTAGTGTAATTATTTGCATCACAAAATGTTTCTGGAATGCTACTCTGTTTAGTGATCAACAGTTAAGTATATTTCACCTTTTGCAAGTCTCATATTGCTTTCGATGTACTGCCAGCATATCGATATATTTCGGCCGATATTACCTTACGATAAGATTGATATATATTTTACGTGATATATATTTATCGATCATCAGGAATAATCATATCGATTGGAATAAGATCTACAAACGAGCGAGATTCACATGAACGCCCAAAGTTGGAATAAATTGAACTATCTGTTAAAAAAGTGCGAGGTAAAAACTGAAATTAAATCGTATATTAGAGAGTGCGTAAAATTTCATGGTTTTCCCGCTGCAGGTCTATTAATCAGCATCTTTATGGTGGACTTAGCTCTTGAAAAGCTTGGAATAAGCAGAGATAAAAAAATGTATGCTGTCTCTGAAACCCCCAAGTGTGCTCCTGATGCACTCCAAGTTATAACGCATTGTACAATTGGAAATCATGGACTTAGAATAATAAATACTGGAAGATTCGCAATCACCCTTAACAAACAAACGCATGATGCCAAAGCGGACGGGGTTAGAGTCTACATTGATGCAGCGAAAGCACGTAACTATCCTGTCTTAAATGCTTGGTATACAAATGACCCGCACCACAAAGAGAAGGTGGATGCCCCCACATTATTAAAAGAGATTCTTAGAGCTGGCACGAATATTTTATCTTGGGAATATGTAGAAGTTCACGTGCCAAAAAAGAAAAAATGGGATGCTATTATGTGCTCAAGCTGCTGTGAATTTGTCCCTGACTATACTCTTAAGAACGGATTATGCCAAGCTTGCAAAAGCGAGTCTTACTATAACAAAACATCCACAAACGAGAGATGAGTAATATTACAATTTGCTTGCTTGTAATCATCTACTCTACCGTGGTAAAATAGTCGCGATATAAAGGTTATTACCTCTGCATTTTTTTATGAGGGTTATTCGTTCGTCTAAGTGTAACATCGATGATAAAACAAACTAACGAATAGGATATCTGAAAGAGTTTAACAAAAGACAAAGTTCAACCTAAAGTAGCACAAATCTGAAATATGAGTTTTCTTTCTTAACAGTTAGAATTATTTATCTCTATAAACAAAGATTCTCAAACCAAGGTTCTTGTGTGTATTGTTTGAAACGATAAATAAAAAAGAACGCAGCTTTGAAGACTGCAAAGTAGTGTAAAATTTGCAAAATTGCCGACAAACAAAGACTAAAATGGCTTTGGATATCAACTTAACCTTGAATCTAATTATGTACGATCAGACACTGGTGCAAAAAACGTAATCCCAGTTAGCGATTTAATGACGGCGATAATAATAAACGAAACTATGACGAGGATTATCGCGAGTGAGATAGCCGCATCCAAGTTGCTTTCTAATGCTGAGTAAATGGCAAGAGGCATCGTCTGCGTTCTGCCCTGAAAATTGCCTGCGAACATAACCGTCGCGCCAAATTCGCCCAGCGCTCGCGCCCAAGCCATAATAGCTCCAGAAACAAGGCCATTCATTGCTATTGGTACAGTTATTCTGAAAAAAACGCCGAGGGGCGTAGCTCCAAGGGTCCTCGCTGCAGCCTCAAATTCACTATTGACATCCTCAAAGCTTGTTTTAGCCTGACGTATGTAAAATGGAGAAGAGACAAAGACCTGTGCCATAATTACAGCGAGAGTGGTAAATGCGATATCAAAACCAAAAGCGCTAAGATATTGTCCAACCAGACCTCTCCTACCAAATGCCATAAGAAGTCCTAACCCCGCCACAGCAGGAGGTAACACAACTGGGATATCTATTAGAGTATCCACTAATTGCTTTCCCAAATATCGATAACGAGCGTTAATATAAGCGATAGGAGTACCAAGGACAATCACAATAATTAACGAAAAAAAAGACGTAAGAATGCTCAATTTTATTGCCTCCACAACTACTTCAGTTGTAAGAGACTGAAAAAAACCGTTAAGTGAGATCCTGAAAAAAAGAGACACGATAGCAAGACTAATAAATGCAATGAAGATTCCAAAAACAAGATAGATTGTGAAAAACAATGCTCTTCTCACTAAGCTATTATTTGGATTTACGCTATTCCCACTGATATTTAATCTTTTGTGTAATATATTCATACTTTTGCAAGATGCACATTCCCTAAAAGGACAAAGTAATAAAGAAATCCTGAGCGAAATTGGGTTTATTCACTGTTTTAAATCATGAACGCGAATTGCACTGCGATCTTGGGCTTATAAACTACTATTACTTTTTTAACTTTATCCTTTACTTTGAACGTATTATATAAAACCCATGCGAAAGCGGTTGCTCCAA
The DNA here is from genome assembly GCA_964472955.1 of uncultured Methanomicrobia archaeon. Lineage (GTDB taxonomy): Archaea > Halobacteriota > Bog-38 > Methanoflorentales > Methanoflorentaceae > DASPRZ01. Next base: position 2,624 of record CAYYMO010000008.1, read on the forward strand.
GTACTATTTGATACCACTAACTATACTGCTTTTTTGACACAACGCTCGTTACAGTCATTTTATGCAATGTCAGTTTTTGTGTGACAATAAAGCACGATTTAGTAAGAAAGTCGGCTTGCACCAGAATCATGGCAGTTAAAGAAATATGCTAAAATGAATTGTTCTGATTATCGCGAAATGCTATAGTGCAAGTGCTTCGGAGTAGTATTTACCATGAAAATAATCTTATCTGATTAATCCTTTTGTGTTTAAAACGTCAGATTATTAAACAAATCTCGCTTCGACTTCTCAGAGAGTCCTATTAGTTATAATGTTGTAGACATGGGACCCTCGCAATACAGTATTTGACGATACTTTGTTCTTGTAGTCGAATACTAAGCAATTTCATTTACTATTTATCGCACACGGAAGAATTATTGTTACCATCGTGGGCATCTTTCAGCCTTATCACCATCTGCTCTGGTTTTGCGAGATGTGACATGTTTATGATGCGTGCAGAATTTGTTTGCAGAAAGTTACTTCAACTTATATGAGAAATCTCATAGACCAGTCATCCTTGAGACCAATCAAGTCTCTTCGCAAGTATTCTAATTACTGATATCGTAATATGAAGGAAACTTATAGTGGCATTTTTGTGCTCAATTAGATATATTGTTGTAATATTGTTGTAATTTTTTTAATACTTCAAAATTCTTTTGTTTGTAAGTGAAATTCGTTAATCAGTTTTTTTACTGGTAAACATGTGGATCAACTAATTTGACGGGAAACTTTCCATTTGTAACTTCAATCTCGTCCAGCAAAGTTAAAGAAACAGTAAATAGTTATCTCGATTACAGATGAAACAAGAATATGCAGGCGACGTACGAGAATACTTGATGTACATAGCTGGTGAGTGGACACGATCATCAAGCGGGGATACAATTGAAGTTCGCAATCCCTACGACAACAGCCTTTGCGCGCTCGTTCAGAAAGGTAACGACAAGGATGTTAAAAAGGCTATTGACTCTGCGTACTCTGTAAAAGAAACGTGGGGATATACCGCGCCTGCTGAGCGCGCGGACTATCTCTATCGTTTATATGATATAATGGCTTCAAGCACAGATGAATTGAGAGATGCACTCATTTCTGAGAGTGGATCAACTTACAAAAAAGCTTCAGTTGAAGTCACAGCTACGCTTCGAACGGCAAGAGCTGCAGCAGAGGAGGCACAAAGGGTTGTAGGGGAAACGATCTCATCTGATGTTAGAAAAATTTCACTAACGATAAGACATCCAGCGGGAGTAATAGCAGCAATAACGCCATTTAATTATCCCCTTTTGTTATCGATGAATAAGTGCTTTTCTGCGTTAGCAGTTGGCGACACTGTTGTCCTCAAGCCTGCCAGCGCGACCCCAATTACTCAATTGAAGGTCGCTGAATTAATCGACGCAACACACCTGCCTTCAGGAGTCTTTAACATCGTTACTGGATCCGGGAAAACAATTGGAAATGAACTCGTCACTAATCCTAAAGTAGCACACGTTTCGTTTACTGGATCATATGAGACTGGAAAACGTATCGCAGAAAGAGCAGCCAAAACTCTGAAAAGAGTTACTCTTGAATTAGGAGGAAGTGACCCTTTGATAATCTTAAGAGATACTGCTTTAGATTACGCGGTCGATACAGCTATTTTTGGCGCATTTTTTCATCAAGGGCAAGTATGTATTTCTGCTAAACGAATTATTGTTGAAGGCGCAATTGCTGCAGAGTTCGTCGAGCGATTTGTTAGACGAGTTAAAAATCTCAAAGTAGGGGATCCTCGTGATTCCAGCACAGACATAGGCCCGTTAACTACGAGAGCGCAATTAAAAAGGATCAATGCTCAAGTACAAGATGCGATTGACAAAGGAGCAACCGTACTATGCGGGGGTAGACATGAAAAACAGTTATATTGGCCAACTGTGATCACTGACGTGAAACCGAATATGAGGGTATATAGAGAGGAAGTCTTTGGACCGGTGAGGCCAGTTATAATAGTAGCTGACGAAAATGAAGCGATTGAAGTAGCAAATGACACGATGTTTGGTCTATCATCTGGAATTCTGACCAATAATCTCACGAAAGCCATTATGATCGCTAAAAAATTAGAATGCGGAATGGTTCATATAAATGACTCCCCGCTTCACTTTGAACCACATGCCCCCTTTGGAGGAACGAAATGCAGCGGGTCTGGACTCGAAGGTGGCAAATACTCTACCGAAGATCTTACTGAACTAAAATGGATAACAATTCAAATCGGGAACCGAAATTTTCCAATATAAAGTTTGAATACCTCGTAGCTAGCTAGCAATTTCTAGTGGCGGTGTTTTACAGATTTTTGTCTCATCGAGCAAATGATAAACGTAACTATGAAAGTCAATGATTGTCCCCGATCACATACACGTTTGAAGCCTTAAATAACGCTTTGATCTCTCTGCCTTTCGATAAGCGCAAGAATTCTGATGATCGTTTGGTGATAAAAGCAGTCAGTATAAATCCACAATCAATTTTCACTTTGTTAATTGGTCCTAAGGGAATTATTTGCTTTACTTGCCCACTAAAGATGTTTCTAGCGCTTGAAATAGTTTCGCCGACTTGTAGTGTGATATTTTCTGGCCTAATTCCCAGAGTCACCTCTTTTCCTACAGCTATGTCCGATACAGCTTCTATAATAGTGTCTCCGACGTCAATGGAGATAAGGCCGTCGTCATTTGCTTTTACAATGCCTTTAAATATGTTTTCCATACCTACAAATCGCGCGATCAATTCATCTCGCGGTGTGTTAAAAATTTGGTCTGAAGAACCGATCTGAAGCAATCGACCGTCACGCATGATCCCTATTCTGTCGGCTAAGACAATCGCTTCGACCTGATCATGCGTAACATATAATGTAGTTATTCCAACATTTTCAATTGTTTCCTTTATCTCATCCCGAAGCACCTCTTTCGTCCTTGCATCAAGTGAGCTCAGTGGTTCATCAAGCAGCAAAAGTTTCGGTTCAAGTATCAAAGATCTTGCTAGTGCAACCCTTTGTTTTTCCCCGCCACTTAATGTCGTTGGATGCCTGTCTCTAAGTTGTAATATATCTAGCAACTCCATAAGCTCACGTATCCTGTTCTCCACGTTTGGAATCTTGTAATACCTCGTGCCAAATTTTATGTTCTTGAATACTGACATGTTGGGGAATAATGCAAAATCCTGAAACATGTATCCAATGCGCCTTTTTTCAATTGGTAAAAATGTCACATCTTCACCATCTAATAGAACTTTTCCCTTTTTTGGATAACTAAATCCAGCAATAAGGTCCAACAAAACAGTCTTTCCAGCACCGCTCGGACCTAGAATTACGAAAAATTCTTCGCTTTCTACTTTTAGGTTTATGTCCTGGAGATTGAACTCACCCAACTTTAGATACGCGTTCTGAACTTCTACTGATGTCATTCTTCTGCCTTTCTCTTTAATATTAAAAATCGTAATAGGACAAATACCATTAGTGTGATTATAAGTAATAAGGCAGCAATAGCTGATGATGCTTTAAGTCCAAACTGTAAATACTGATTGGCAATTAAAATTGGTGCAGTCATAGGATAGTAAGCTATAATATAAACTGCTCCAAACTCGCTTATTGCTCGTGCCCATACTAGCAAAGCACCGACCATAATACCCCTGAACGCTAGGGGTAAACTTATTCTTCGAAAGACTTCAAATGGTGATGCGCCGAGTGTTCGTGCAGCTTGTTCTATATCCAGGCTGATGCCTTCAAACCCTTCTCTTGCTGAATTTACCATAAAGGGAAAGCTAACAAATAACATTGCTACGATAATTCCAGCGACAGTTCCATAAAATTGCACACCAAAAATGTTGTTGATCGGAGCGCCAAAAATCCCCGTTCTGCCCCACACGAGCAGAACGGCGATGCCCGCCACTGTGTGAGGAACCACGAGGGGCAAGTCAACCAGACTTTCGACAATACTTTTTCCAGCAAATTGTTTCCTCGCAAGTATAAACGCTAAAGGAACTCCAAGAACGAGAGCAGCGATAGACGTAAAAAGAGCGGCATAGAGGCTTAAAAATATTGCATTGTATACTTCGGGTTCTATGGCTGTGTTAGCCAAGTCTTGCGGACTGTGTGACAGCAACGTGTTTGCAACCGGCGCAATAACAAGTATAAGCGCTAAGACACTTACGATGCTAAAAACGATTAAAGTTCTTTCGGTTTTATATTTCCAAGCAAACATAGATACGGTGGAGCACGAAAATTTAAGGGAAAGGGTTGAGAGCCCCTTTCCATTGAAGGAAGTATTAGAATTCAAAAGAAGATTTAGTTTTAATTTTAATCTCCTTATTAGGTCTTCTTTATCGTTCTCTGTACGTGTATGCTGAGGTTCTTGCAGACTACCTTCCTGCCTTAGTGGTATTAGTTCTGACAGTGCCCATTGTAACGACGGAGGTCGTCATCGAAGGCGTAGCAAAAAGCTTTAACCAATCTGGGATAGTTCCTGTCGTCTGCACTGGTTTAAGCATTTTTTGGCCGCTATCCTCTATTATCTTAGAGCCCGTGGGCCCTAACACGAACTGAACAAATTGAGCTGCTACATCTGGATTCGGTGCATTATTTGGTATAGTGATGCCATATTCAATAACAGATCCGTTCACTTGTTTACCTGCCGAGGTTACATTAACGCTCTTGTATAGATTGCCATACTGTGGATCGGATAAATCGATCTGTGGCGGAAGTGCAATATACGAGAGGTTGTGTTGCAACGCTACAGACTTATAATTCCACGCATAGTCAATCTGTCCTGACTGTAACACTGCTATTAGATCGGTTTCTTTTTCACGAACATTTTTCACTGGAGCTTGAGCCAATAATCTGTCATACAATCGAGGCTTATTATAAAACTTTTCCGCAAGCTGCCATACCATGAGCGTCCGATAACCGTTTGGATCAAGATCAGGGTTTGCTCTGCCAACTTGGACATCGGACCGTGTTAAGACTTGATACCAATTAGTCGTGTTTATCTCATTGCTATATTTGCTTTTATTAGTATACATGACCACCATTGAGTTGGTCGCAAATAGTGCGTACCATTTCGTGAGATTATTCTTATAAAGATAGGTGTCAATAGGCGTCCAGTCAGCAGTTGCAACAACATCTGCCGTTTTATTTAGTTCTGAGATCTTTTTTACTGTTTCAACACTTCCAGCTGCCTCTCTTTGTACAGTAACGTTCGGATTCTGTTTTTCAAACTCTTTAGCTATTTGGTCAAAAGGCGCAGCAAGACTTCCTGCGTGAAACACTGTAAGTGTTACTTTGTTTTGCGTCGTTGAGGTACAGCCTGCGGCGGATACTGCCAATACGCTGACCATGAGAAATGCCAATAGCAATGTTTTTGGATTTTTCACGGTTAATCTCCTACACTTTTTCCGTTAACATTAAATAGTACTAATGTTATGTGCTGCCTCTATAATCAATGTTATGGTTTTGTAAGACTTTTGACTATATATTGTAGTCGATCTACTCAATTGATTTAATGACCTGCTTACCGAAGAAACTATAGAATCTAGAATCAAGCTAGTAAAATTGCGATTTAACTACTAATATGAAGCTTAAAATTAAAAAAAATTATACATACAACAAAAGGGAGATAGAAACTTAGGACACTAAAATCCATATTTTAAAAGTACTTAAAAACATCGAGAGAAAATAACTTCATTTTTCTAAGTATAGATCTGACTTCTGAAGCATTACGAAACCGAACACACTCCATTTAAACGGAGCTTAGAAAGCGTCACATCAAAAAATATATCTTTTTTACTGCCTTTTCGTTTAGATGTGAAGACGATCATAATTATCGGCGACGGGATGGCCGACGAACCCTTAAAGGAACTATGCGGCAAGACTCCTCTAGAGTACGCTCATACTCCAAATATGGACTTACTTGCAAAATATGGCGCTAATGGAGAGTTTTACGCAATAAAGCCGGGAATAACTGTAGACAGCGATGCGGCGCATCTCGCAATACTCGGACAACATGTTGACTTATCGCATTCAAATAGAGGAGCATATGAAGCATTAGGAGCTAGCCTAAACCCCAGCCCATCGGACATAGGATTCAGGGTGAACTTCGCAACAATAAATGACGAGTACATACTGATTGATGGAAGGGCAGGGCGCATTAAAAATGAGGCAAAACAGCTTGAACTCGTGATAAATTCAAAACTTAAGCTTGATGCGGTCCGATTTGAGTTCAAGCAGACTATAGGGTTTAAGGGTGCCCTTGTTCTGAAGGATATGGATTTAACGACTGGAGTTAAGCTTCCAACTCAATATGACGTTGGAAAGCAAATATGGGCCACATCGCTCACAAATACTCCTGAGGATCTGTTCACGGCCGAGACAATAAATGAATTTATGAAGAAATCCCACGAAATTTTAAAAACGCAGCCGCTTAATTTGCAAAAAATTGCTGAGGGAAAACCCCCAGCAAATGTGATAATGCCTTGGGCTGCTGGAAGAATTGACAGTTTGAAACCAATTATGAAAAAGTACGGAAAGTGTCTCTGTGTTGCTGCCGTGCCCGTTATAAAAGGAGTATGCAGGTATTCTGGCATGGATATTGTAGACGTTCCAAATGTTACAGGCGAGTGGGATACCGATACAATTTCAAAAAGTACCATCGCTCTTGAGCACTTAGAAGATTATGATTTGATTCTCATACACATTGAAGGGACAGATGAAGCAAGTCACGATGGCGACGTAGAAGCGAAATTGACCATCATTGAAAAAATCGATGACATGATAGGGCACCTTCTCAATAAGATAGACTTGGAAGACGCGCGATTTGCATTACTGTCTGATCACGGCTCGTCTAGCATCAAGCACACACATATGTCCGATGCAGTACCTATCGCTGTATGCGGCGCAGGAGTGAAACCAGATGATGTTTCGACATACAATGAAAGATCGGCAAATGGCGGAAGGCTGAATACGATAGTCGGAAAAAACTTAATGCCATTACTAGCGGCACCAAAAGTCTAAGTTTGTAACGAGCCAGAAAATGACACATACGATTCAAAAGGACAAATTAACTTTGGCGCCATGTATACATGGTGGCACACTGGTAGAAGTTCAAGAAACGTTCGGAGATGTGCTTGATTTTAGTGCGAACTTTAACCCATTAACCTTCCCTAATTTAGAGAGAATCCTCTCAAATTCACTTTCATCTGTAAATGCATATCCAGACAACAGATACAGACGGTTTAGAGAATCAGTAGCTAATTACCTTAATGTTGATTCGAACGCCGTGGTTCCAGGAAATGGCTCTGTAGAACTTATACGAAGTGTAACGTCAGCTATTCTATCAAAAGGAGATAGGGTTGTAATTCCTGCCCCAACGTTTGATGAGTATGAGTACGCTAGCGCATTGTGTGGAGCCGAAATAACGCTGCTCCCTATATGGAGTGTTAACCGTTTCATACATAAACTCGAAGGTGTACTTTCTGAAGAAAATATAAAAATGGTGTTTTTGTGTAATCCAAACAATCCAACCGGAAGTTTATTAAAAAGAAATCAAATTTCGAAGATAGCAGATGCGTGTAATGAAAAAGGGACTATACTTTTCATCGATGAAGTCTTTATCGAGCTGTCGGACCCCACTCAGAGTGCTATACATGTGGATTACGACAATATTTTTGTCCTAAGGTCATTGACAAAGTCATTTTCAATTCCTGGCTTACGGGTAGGCTATGGATTAGCTCCGTATTCACTATCGTCAACTTTGAATTGTTTGAGAGTACCCTGGAACTTAAACTCGATTGCTGCCGTAGTCACTCCACACCTGCTTTCAGATTGCGAGAATTATTTAAAAACCTCTCGCAACATAATAGCGCGAGAACGGCGCTGGCTTAAAGAAAAATTGGGCGAAATTTCAGGTATTCATCCGCTTAAGAGTGATGCGAGTTTCATAATGGTTGATAGCTCAGCAACTGGGTTAAGTTCTGCCGAACTAGCAGTAAAGATGCTTACTTGTGGGTTCTTAATTCGAGATTGTAGCTCTTTTAAGCTCACAGATAATAACTACATCAGATTAGCAGTAAGATTGCGGGATGACAATCAAAAATTGTTAAACAATTTAGAGAAGGTGGCGGCAAAAGACAATAATTGTAAAAATGCATAAACTTTTTTGCATCTGCAAACAATTTTAATTTCAGGGAGTTATTGAAACGACAAATTCAAGAATGGGAAATATTAAATTATCGCACGCAGTTTTAACTGCCATCTGAACCTCATTTTCGTCCATTGTAAAAGAAGCTTTAACGAACATTCCCTTAACCGAGAAGATTTGCTAGATTTTTTACTATTAATAAGCAATAATTAAATAATTAAGTACTGTCGTAAAGAGTTGTAGACATACAACCATAGATAGAAACTGGAGCCAATTATGACAGAAGTGATATTGTTGACCCACAAAGGTTGCCCCGTTTGTCCGACGGCTAGACAGTTCTGGGAAGAACTAAAATGTAAATGCGAGTTTGAATATAAAGATGTAGAAATTTATACACCTGAAGGGCTGGGATTTATAAAAAAATTCGCCATACGGAGTGTACCAACAACTATTATAGACGGAAAAGTAGAATTCGTAGGAGTGCCTGAAAAAAACGTAGCTCTTAATAAAATTAAATGCCCTGAATCTACCTAACAATAATAATGATTACGATTAATAGTTAATCGTTCTTTTATCCATTTTTATTCTATTTCTGTGATTATTTAAATAGTATAGCCGTGCGCATGTAAGCTTGTAAGGATAAATAAAAAATGCATATTATCAGTCAACATCGATAATTTATGCGCTGAAAGAAACTTGTTGAAAGAAGCCAGAAATGTACAGCTTGCAATTTTAAAATTTTAAGATAAAAAAGCTCGTTGCTTAATTGAGGGATTTCCCGTTATGAAACATTGATTCTTCATGAACGACAGATGACCATAGTGAGTTCAAAGATAAGCGCCTCAAGTTGAATTCGCTCATTTGAGCAATCAATTAAATTGAAGTCGACCTTTCCAAGAATTTGAAAGATTTTTGCAACTGAATCGTGATTGAGTCCGAAGCTTTGTGCACTTCTTATGAGTTGATCAACAATCTCCTGACCGTTGAAACCGTTGTTCACTAAGAGGGTGTCAAGCATTTCTATTGCCTTTAGCGGCTCGTTATTTAGTGAGAGTTCAAGCAGGGACTGTATTGCAGGCTCACGAATAGCTTTAGAGAGTTCATAAACAACCGTTAGGTCATCAGCTTCGTTTTCATTTGTCTGGACGAGTTGGAAAATTGTCAAAGCCTTTCTTAGATCACCATCTGAAAGATGAGCTATGGTGGATACTAGTTCATTTGATGCTCGAAAACCCTCAAGATCTGAAATTTTTTTAAGATAATCTACAATAACGTTGCTTTCGAGTCTTCTGAAAGGAATATTTAAACATCTTGACCTGATTGGGACGATGACTTTCGAAGGACGTCTTGTTGCGAAAAAAAATTTACAAGTGTGGTTATATCGTTCAATTATTCTCCGTAAGGCTTGTTGAGCATCAACTGTAAGTGCATCGGCATCGTTGATAAATAATATTCTAAACTCTGCACCAAGAGGATTAACGCCAGCAATTCTATTTATAACGTGCTTAAAATTATCGAGCAAGCCTTTACTTTCATCATAAAAACGAGAGAATGGGTTGGTAGTTGCAAGATATTTTTTGCCCCGCTCAAAGGCATCAGAAGCGTTTAATTCTATGAAATTTCCTTCCCACGCTTCTCTATAAAGCTCCCTTGTTATGACCTCAGCAGTTGAACTTTTTCCAGTGCCTGACGGGCCGTTTAAAAGAAGGTTAGGAAAAGTTCTACTCTTTACCAAGTTTTCAAGTTGTACTCTGATACGATGCTGGCCTACAATGTCCTTGAAGGATTTAGGCCTGTATTTGTCAACCCAAAGTGTATTTAACATGTACTGCACCTCAATAAATCCGTAGTTAATAGATTAACGCCAACTATAATAGCATATTTTATATGTGCCATACTTTCAGCGCTCACATATTTAACGTTCGGATCGATCATCTCGAAAAACTCGCCCCCAACACAGTCACTTCCAATAAGATCCGTACCGACTAGCTTGTAGCCGAGGAGAGGTGCTTCTCACTTTGCCTACCGTTCTGGTCTGAAATTCAAGTGTCCAGTGCTTGAACTGTGAATATATTGAATTTATTGCTTAGTGAGATTTCATCGAGAACTCTTGTAAGTCAATTTTTTGTATACAGGTCGATCTGATTGTTAGTCTGTAGAGGCTCACTGTGGTTATATCATACCTGTCAATCCTTACGCAGAATGACTTTCGACGTAAGCTTTTTTAAAATCAAAGTTGTCTGAAACTGCAGCTAGCGAAAGAGTAATATTGTTAGGCTCAATCGGCACTTGTTCCATATCATTCAAATTTTAAAAATTCAGTTCAACCTCGTCCTAAATATACGGCAGAGATTTCCATTTATACTAGTGGTCGCTTTTGTATCCCACATAAACTCAGACGAAGACCGCTCTTCTACAGCGATATCCTTATGTGACAGAAGAAGAGAGCCGTATCAAGCGCAAGCAGATCCGGAGATGCGGGGTAAGCTTCTCTTGAAACAAGCTTGGTCTTGTAAAACAGATTTTTTAATGCCTATCCTGTCTTCAACAGGTCTGGCGTAGTTTTTACAAAATCACGCTATGTCACAGCGCCGAAAACGAAGATGTAAATGCTTGACATCAAGTATTAATATGCAAAATTCCTTAAAT
>CAYYMO010000009.1:0-4611 GCA_964472955.1 uncultured Methanomicrobia archaeon
AGTGTCGACATTTCCCTCGTGCCTTTCGTAATAGCTTGCCATTCATAGTGAGAGACTACATAAATCTCCCCAGGATACAGCTGTTGTTTGGTTATAGCAGCCTTAATATGACCCAAATATATCTGAAGTTTAAGACCGGGATTTAGAGGAGATATACGCAGAGCGCATTAAAATAGTCTTTTAGAACAGAAAGTCAAACTTTATGGGTAGCGATTTGATCCACTCACTCTCCCCTTATTTATACACGGTAAACTGACGTATTTAGTCAGGACAAAGCGGACAAAGGCGCGTGCTTGTAGTAACATTACCTCAGCAAATTCACTTAAGCCGCTTTATATAACGTATCCCAAAATATAGCATGGTGATTACATATAGATAGATAATATCCAATAGTGTTTTTTTACTTCACATGTTTTTTGTATCCCTAAGAGTCCTCTCCCATCCGTACTTGAGTATTTTCACGTCCAGTTTAAACGGCAATCCCTGCACAGCCTGCATGCGCTCAGGAGAGATCGGAACGGGGAGATTTGGCGGGAGTGCTCTCGTTTTTGACACAGCAAAGACTGAGCCCCACACATCTGTCATCCCAAGACTCTCAATAAATACTCCTTTTGCTGCTCCCTCTTTGTAGGCCTCCTCTCCTACGAACATGTTGAGATCGAAGGGTTCATGTAAATGCATATCAGCGGCGTAGTTCTCTTTAAGTGTCCACATAAGTTTCTCAACTTGAGCGTTTGGCTCAATAACATTTAGCCCTACCACCCTCTTCGCCTCACGGCGATTGATAAAGTGTGTGTGTGTATAAAGTTTTTCGGTCATAATCTCGACTATTTGAGAGACTTTAGCCTCGTTATGCTCACCGCGCATGTGAAACTTCAATAAATTGGTTGCAAGCATCCTGATTCTTGTATATTGCCGGTAAACGTTTCCAAGCGCTAATGGATGAACTTGCTTTGAAAGTTCATTAAATACATCAATAATATGATCTTGCTCAGTAATCTTTGCGGATTCTCTCGCGAGCGATAAATAAGCGGTGACATCCTCAACGCTAATTCCAAGGGGGATACCGGGATTCAACGGATCCCGCGGATTGAATTGATTTGCTGTTGTCGGGTCCACCGAACTCAAAGTTGCCGCTTTGCTCATTAAAATGTCATCAGCTCCGAGACAGATGAGCGTACCAGCACTGTGACAATGATAGGGGACCAAAACTGAGAACTTGCTGCAGAACTCTCTGATGTAACTGACCATGGGCCACGGAACGTCTGCATCACCTCCCCGAGTATAAATGAACAAATCAACGTGATTCGTCTCTCCTATACGGTCTAAGTGATCATAGATAATCCTCAGGTGCTCTTGAGATACTTGGCTTACCATTCCTGGAATGTTAGCATTTGTTGGCCTGTCTGCAGTTATGTAACAGATCACTTCAGTGCCTCTTATATCCTGTAGTTCCTTTATTATTTCGAGCCTTTGACGTTGTAAATCCGATTTTTCATCAATTATGCTCATAATGAACACTGTTTTAAAATTTTATATCGCAATAGCACAGTTAATAAAATTTATTTGCATTTATAGATTCTGGATGATTTGCCCGGTCTGTATTCCTTTATACCTATCAATAAGACATGTCAGTGATGGCGGCGTGCTAAGTGGCAGACTTCTAGTAGCGCCTATATCTCAAAAGACTTTTGCCATTCGTCCTTCGACATTAAGAGATGAGCTTTAACGTCAAATAGTCGAAGATAATGCTAACCTCGTGGTAATCTCAAAAAATGCGCTGAAATCAAAAAAAATGATTAGAAAAAGTCGTAACAAAAATAGAATTATGCGTTTTCGCTTAGTAGATAAATATATTAATGACAACACAAGGAAAATAAGCAGTTGTTCAACTCATTTTTAATGCAGTAACCGCTTAATCGCGCCAAAAACGTCGTGTCGCTGTGTAGTGGCGCTCGTATCGCAATATGTCCCGATAGAATTCCTCCTCATTAAGACGTGATTTTCTGATAACCTTCGAGGCATACTCCGGTCCGAGTCCTCTTGACGCTAAGGCAATAACACCTTTCTTACCATGAGAGAGCACGAGGTTAGCATTCCTGTAGACGCGCTTTGTCCTTGTTTTTTCTTCAGTTGTCTTAATTTGCTCCGGTTTTTTCAACACGACGATTTCTTCATCCTCCCACGGCTTCAGAGCAGCAACGAACTTTGAGCCACATAATGGGCACTCAGGATGTTCCGGTACGCTTCCCACATTTCTCTTTGATTCCCACTTTTTGCACGTGACACAGAATAAAATAATCCGATCGTTCATGATTCTATTTTTTAGCGCTTGCAGTATTGACCTATCGGCATTTTCCGGTACGAGCAATTCTCTTGCGCCAGAGTACCCAGCTGATCCAATCGGACTGACTTTTGATGTTGTGACTGTTATATCTCCTGCTTCAACTTGTGTGAACACCTCTCTCGCCCGCTGAACATCAAGCTTGTCGTGCAAAATCTCACGCACCGCCTCCCTATAGATTGGCGTATCCCTATAAATGTCAATCAACTTCGAGAGGTTTAAGCGGTCATAGTCGACATTTCGTTCAAGCACGCCAAACTTTCGTGCAATGTGCACGATTTTCCACTTCAAAAGCATACTATTTCTCAACGTTATTTCAATTAAAGGCTCAATGAATTCCGGCTTCACATCATTAATCAATTGAACTATCGTTTTGGCACTCACAACGTTGGGAAGCTCAAGCTTAATTCGGTACGGATCGATCTCCATCGCTACACTTGAACCAAACCTCGCAGCGAGAAGCGACGTAATTACGCGCCCGATGGTCTCGTTCACTCTGTGCCCGAAACAAGCGTTAATAACCGCAGACTTGCCGGTTGATTCTACGACTACTCTCTTGTCGGTCGGCAGGGGGAACCCCCTATGTCGTTCCATTAGGCGCACGACGACATTAGCCGTCACATTGTCAGTTTGGTAGCGTTTCAAGACCTCATTTGTGGCGCGCTCGCAATCATCTGTCAAATTGAACAACCATTCCCTGATATGCCCGACCTCAGTCGCTACCTCAAAGGGAACAGGGATTTGTTCACCAATCCAACTCGGAATCTCCCCCGTTGTAGTTTCAACTGGCTCAACTTTTATCCTGTCTTCATCTATCTCGAGTATTCGCCACATCTCTCCTTTCATTATAAATACGGCCCCTAGAGACGCAAAATTAATAACGAACGACTCATCGAGAGCTCCGATAAACTTGCCGTTAACGGTGTCATAGATGGTATAGCGTTTCTCATCGGGGATCATCGACAGGTTTTCGTAACAATACCGTCTCGTTTTCCCCGTCCTCTTTATCGTGCCTCTATCACTACGAATTTCTACTTTCAAAAGTCGCTGATCTCGCAAAGTCTTGATAATGCTCGCGAGCTCTTCGAGAGTTATATCTTTGTAGAAGTACGCGTTCTTTACAATTGCCAATGCCCTCTTAATTGAAATGTCGCCATTTAATGCCATAAAGCACAACTGATTGGCTAAGGCATCCATCGCACTGCTATGTACATTTACCGGCTCAATGTCACTGCGCTTTGCCATATCAGTAATCACCCAAGATTCAAGTATGTCATCGGGGTATGTCGCGATAATCGTCCCGCGCGACAGTTCACCTATGCGGTGCCCCGCACGTCCAACTCGCTGGAGCAGTCGCGTTATTTCTCGTGGGGACATGAATTGTATTACATGATCCACGTCTCCGATATCTATACCCAACTCCATTGAGGAGGTGCAAATTAGCCCTCGTAACATACCTGACTTAAAATCATTTTCGGCTTCAATTCTCGCCTCTCTTGAGAGTGATCCGTGGTGTACTCCGATGTCAGCACCTCTGAGCATCGCCCCGAGAGCCTCAGCTGCTTGGCGTGTATTTACAAAGATGAGAGTCGATTTATGCTCATCGACGATTTTTTGTATAAGCCTCACGTGGCTTGCAAGCTCCGGATCAACACGCCTCCTCTGTGCAACTGTATAATCAACTTTAATTACGTCAGGTCTAGTTACAGTAAACTCAAGCATTTTCGAGGCCGAAACTTCTACAATAGTGACCTCTCTTTTCGCTCCGACAAGAAATTTGCCGACATCATAGGGGCTCCCAACAGTAGCCGATAGACCTACCCGTTGAAAATCAGTTGTAAAGTCCGCCATACGTTCAAGAGCCAATGAGAGTTGAGCACCCCGCTTTGAATCTGCAAGTTCATGAACTTCATCAATGACGACATATTTTACATTTTTAAGGCTCTCCCTAAGTCGCCTTCCCATGAGAATGGCTTGAAGAGTCTCAGGGGTAGTTATGAGCATATCTGGTGGATTGAGAGTTTGTCGCCGACGCTCGTGTTTCGTTGTGTCACCGTGCCTGACTTCTATGGAGATAGCTAACTGTTCACCCCACCACTCAAGGCGGTCGAGCATATCACGGTTAAGTGCCCTAAGCGGAGTTATGTACAGCACTGAGATGCCCTGCCTGTCGCTTAGTTCGAGCAGTTTGCTGAAAATTGGGAGCATGGCTGACTCTGTTTTTCCAGTTCCAGTTGGTGCAATCAGAAGAACGTTTTTACGCTCTA
>CAYYMO010000010.1:0-4410 GCA_964472955.1 uncultured Methanomicrobia archaeon
CCGCACCATCTAACTTTTTAGCGAGCATAGCGGCCGTTGCCTCAATTATTTCTTTGTTGTGCGTAAGAGTGCTTCCATGTCCTAAAACAAGTACTCCAAAGTTACCGTGCATTAAGTTCCTCCCTATTTTAAACGTGACCAATAACCCGATAATATATAAATTTCATCCTGATACTATCCATCAGCCGTATCCGCATTTCAGCTATCGGTGTATGTTGAATAATCTGTTCACTTCATCGAAAAGGCCATCCAACGCACAACAATTATGGCGAAGTCATCATCGCGCGCGATTCTCGCGAGGGTTTAGCTCTCACTGCTAACTGTGCATGACCTACTCCCGAAACCTTAGAGTGGTGCGTGCGTGAGCGCAGTGGGGTTGATGTAATCATCGTTCGTGGAATTTTTCGCTGTGGCGCTCGGCTTTCAATGCTTTGTCAACTGCTGCGATCAAATCCACATATGTCGCTTTTGGTGGCATGATATCGACATGTACCTCATAACGCTCCAGTGTTTCTGTGGTTGGTTTTCCAATTGAAGCGACTAAGCATCTTCTTAACGAGTCTAAGAGCGGTCGCTCAACTCCTAATGCCTCTGAGCACTCAAAAAAGCTCTTGACGGTCACGCTACTGGTAAAAAGCACCGCTGAAACGTCTCCCTTGATAATGGCATCTATGAAATGCTTTTGTCTTTCGCCACATAACTTAACGAGGCTGTACAATACAACTTCATATACGTTTGCCCCACTCACTCGAAGACCTTCGCGTAATAGCCCACTTCCGTGGGCACTTCTAAGCATCCAGATATTTTTGTTAAGCGCCCCTTTCAGCAGTGTTAATATGCCGGAAGAACTGTAGTCTTCGGGGATCAGATCAACATGCATCCCTTTTTTCAGAAGGGCTTTTTTTGTTGTGGGGCCAATTGCAACGACCTGTGCAAGCCCAAGTAGATCTGCTGATAACCCCAATTCAACGCAGCGATCGACTCCGTTTACACTAGTTATTATTATATAATCAACCTTGTCAGCCTTAAGATCCCGCATGAAATTGTCCCAGTTCGGATCATCGACCGGTAAAATGCTTACCAGAGGGGCCGTTATGGTATCATATCCATACGACACCGCTATTCTTGTAGACTCCTCGAGTTGATGTTCTGGCCGTATAAGAGCAATTTTCGCCATTTCTTTATGATGATGTTGTTTGTGCGTTAGCCTTCGCCCTTACGTTAACCACGTCGCCTACGACAACCACGGCAGGTGCTTTTATCCCTTCTTTCTCAGCCTTCTTTACGATACTCTCAAGAGTGCCGATGATAACCTTCTGCTGTGGCGTTGTCCCCTTCTCTATTATTGCAACGGGGGTTTCCAGGGGCCTGCCAAATTTAACCAGAGTCTCAATATTTCGCCTGAAGTTGGATACGCCCATGAGAATAACAAGCGTACCGTTGAGGCTGGCGAGCACATCCCATTGTATGGTATTACTTCCAGACTCGTGGCCTGTTATAATCGTTAGGCTCGATGCATAATCTCTGTGAGTGACAGGTATTCCGGCATATGCTGGCACAGCAACAGCAGAAGAAATGCCTGGAATGACTTCAACTTTTACTCCACGTGCAGACAACTCTTGCGCCTCCTCACCACCTCTTCCAAAAACATACGGATCGCCACCTTTTAATCTGACAACAATCTTTCCCTTTTTCGCATTGTCAATCATGAGTTCGTTAATCTTGCGTTGTGGGACTTTGTGATAGTCGGATTCCTTTCCTACATCTACGAGTTCAGCACTTTTCGGGAATATTGATGAGATTTGCCTGTCAACTAGTCGATCATAGAGGATCACGTCAGCTTCCTTGATTATTCTTTCAGCCTTTTTAGTAATTAGTTCCGGGTCACCAGGTCCAGCTCCTACTAGATACACCGTACCCTTACGTTCTTTTCTTTGATCCATGGCCATATCCTTGACGCGACTTATTTCAACAACTCAGCGATTAACTGAGCACCCCCACTTTCCTGAAGCTTCTTTCCAAACTTTTCTGCATGCTGCATGTAGTCATTTTTGGGTATAACTTCATTTAATCCCACAGCCTTGTCTCCACCTTGAGAGAGTACTTCGGCGGCCACTCTGACCTCGTTATCGTCTAACTGTGCAAAAACTCCCAACGGAACAATGCATCCCCCTCCAAGGACTTCCATAATTATTCTTTCAACCGTCCCCTCAATCATCGTGGTATCATGATTTAACTCCCGCAGGACAGTGCCCGCGTCAGTGTCCTTTCGGGATACTACAGCAATTATCCCCTGATTTGGTGAAGGAATAAATGGTAGTCTCTTCTTACTCACTTCGACTTCAAGCCTCTCAAGTCCGGCCTCTGCGAGAATTATTCCATCGTACTCCCCCTTTCTGAGTTTCTTCAGTCGAGTATCGACGTTTCCTCGGATATCCGTGGCGCGATACTGGGGGTAATATCTCGCCATTTGCGCCCTTCTTCGGAGGCTTGATGTACCGATTATGGCCCCGTCGTGCAGTGGAATTTCTGAAACTAAGACATCATACGGCGATGCACGAGGCAAAACAGCTGCTATTTCCAGTTCTGGAGGTCTTATTGTCGGAATGTCCTTCATGCTATGAACTGCTATATCGACTTCACCTTTGAGCATAAGCTCATCGATCTCTCTGACGAAGGCACCAATTCCTACATCTCTAAATGGCCTATCAATAAATGAATCCCCACTTGTCCTTATTATTTTAAGCGTACTTTCAATTCCCAATTTGAAGAGAGCTCTTTGCACAATTTCTGACTGTGCATATGCTAATTTGCTGCCTCGTGTACCGATGCTCAGTGTTAGTGTCACGTTTTCGAAAACCCTGTCACGCTTAGATATTTAGTACCCTTCAGGTAACTCTGCTATGCTGAAAAGCTTCCTCAAAGCATTTCCGTATGCTTCAATGGTCCACTCTAAATCTTCATTTGAGTGTGCGAGTGAGATAAAATTCGTCTCATATTGGGATGGAGGTAAGAATATCCACTGTTCAAGCATCAAATTAGTAAATGTCTTGTAAAGCTCGGCGTTGCTGTTAAGCGCATCTTGGTAATTCCTCACAGGCCTATCGGTGAAGAATACCTGAAACATCGATCCGATCCCTTGTACCGTGTAACCTATATTGAATTCCTGTATTAGATCAGAGAGCATCCGGCGCATCAGATCGCCGAGTCCGTTGACTCTCTTGTAACCTTCCTCATCAAGGATGTTCAACGTTGCAAGGCCAGCGGCGAGCGATATGGGGTGTCCGTTGAATGTACCGGCGTTAAAAACCTCGCCGCATGGTGCTACAATATCCATGATCTCACTCCTGCCGCCAAAGACTCCTAAGGGGAAGCCGCCACCAACAATTTTACCAAGCGTGGTAAGATCTGGAGTGACGGAATAGTAACATTGCGCACCGCCTATGCAGAGCCTGAATCCCGTGATGACCTCATCAAAGACAAGAAGGACGTCATTCTCCTGAGTGATTTTTCTCACTTCGCGTAGGTAACCATCTTCAGGCAGAACGGGACCAATATTTCCCATAACAGGCTCCATGATGAGGCACGCGATGTCATTATCTTTCTCTAATGCAGCAGTCAACGCGTCTAGGTTGTTGAAGGGGACCTGAAGGGTGTTTCGGACAACTTCGTCAGGCACGCCGAGGGAACTTGGTACAGAGACGGCGTGAGAGCCTGCTTTTAGAAGGACGGCATCATGTGCTCCGTGGTACCCTCCCTCAATCATTACAATTTTCTTCTTTCTTGAAAACCCCCGGGCGACTCGTATCGCGGCCATTGTCGCTTCAGTCCCTGTCGAGACGAACCGCAGCATCTGCATAGAGGGGAAGTCGTCTTGTACGCGCCGTGCAAGCTCTAGTTCCATCTTGACAGGGGTCCCATAATCCCATCCGCGCAGAAGCTGTTCGCTCACTGCTTCGCACACAGTTGGATGCGCGTGTCCGAGCATGAGCGGACCATACCCCATACAGTAGTCAATGTAGTAGTTGCCGTCAACATCCCAAATTCTCGAGTCACTAGCCTTCTCGGTATAAAACGGATATGGTTTTATCGCCCTCACAGGGCTTGAGACTCCGCCAGGCAGTAATTGTAGAGCCTCTTCAAATAGCTTTTTTGACGTTTCGGTATACATACAATCCCATCTCAAATATATGGCAACTTTGATGATATATCCTTTGCAAAATAAGTGATGACCATGTCCGCTCCTGCTCGCTTGATTGAGAGCAGAGTCTCGTAAATTACATTATCTTCAAGATATCGCAAGTTGATAGCTGATTTAAGCATGACGTACTCGCCGCTCACGTTGTACGCTGCTACGGGGACTTCAAATGACGTTTTTATCCGATAAATAATATCAAGGTACGACAATGC
>CAYYMO010000011.1:0-10277 GCA_964472955.1 uncultured Methanomicrobia archaeon
CTCGTAAATTACATTATCTTCAAGATATCGCAAGTTGATAGCTGATTTAAGCATGACGTACTCGCCGCTCACGTTGTACGCTGCTACGGGGACTTCAAATGACGTTTTTATCCGATAAATAATATCAAGGTACGACAATGCGGGCTTTACCATTACTATATCCGCCCCTTCTTCGATATCTAGGGCAACTTCCCGCATTGCTTCATCCGAGTTTGCAGGGTCCATCTGGTGCGTTGATCGGTCGCCAAGTTTATACGATGACTGAACTGCTTCTCTAAAAGGACCATAGAACTTTGAATTGTATTTTGCCGAGTAGGACAAAATCGGGACTTGAGTGAAGCCATTCTCATCGAGCGTCATCCTGATGGCTCCCACCATATTATCTATCATCCCAGAAGGGGCAACGATATCTACGCCGGCTTTGGCGTATGACAACGAAATATTCTGCAACATCTTTAGAGTCGGGTCGGTTAGTATGTGACCTTCGTCATCAACTAGGCCGCAGTGTCCGTGGGAGGTGTACTCACATAGGCAGACATCGGCAATGACTACGAGGCGCGGTATCTGTCGCTTTATCTCTCTTATCGAGTCCTGTACGATACCGGTTAACGCTGAATTTCCTGTTTCGTCCTTGTGTGACGGAACCCCAAAAAGTATGATGGCCGGAACCCCTAAGTCTGATACTTCTGCGGCCTCAGAGACCGCGGTCTCGGTCGTGTGCCTGAATAGCCCGGGTAACGAAGCAATTTTAGCGGGACCCTTGATCGAATCATCGACGATAATGGGATAAATGAGGTCGTCGTTCTCCAGTCGCGTCTCCCGAATCATCTCGGCGACCCCATGCCTCCTGAGCCTCATAGGCCGTTTTGTCACTCAATCACCCCGAAGTTTGAACAATTTTGAAGCTGAAAATAACAAATCATCATCGTCTTTTACTGCTGCTTCTTTTATTGATTCAGTAATTTCAAAGAGCATTTTTTTAATAATTGAATTTGTGAGATCATGTAATACTTCATCATACTTCACTTCATTATCTCCATGGTTGATTCTATTCAATGCTTTTTCTAATTCTTGACGTCTGATAGTTTCAGCATTTTTGTAGAGCTCCGAAATAAGTCGGTTTACACGTTGTTTCTTATATTCTTCCTGTAATAGCTCGAGCTCCTCATTTATGATTGCAATTACTTTCCCGATCTCAGATTTTCGCCGTTTTAGATTTTGTTCACTAATCCTCCTCAAATCATCGATGTTATGCAACTCTATATTCGGAATACGGCTTACTGATTCCTCCACATCTCTTGGATTTGCTATATCGACTATCAAGAGCCTTTTATCCTGTCGCTCTGCGGTAGCGCTCTTCACCTGATCATGGGTGAGCACGTAATGAGGAGCTGCTGTAGCGCTTATCACCACGTCGGCCTTTCCCAAGTACTCGCTTATTTCATCGAACTTTACTGCTTGACCATTGAGCTGTTTTGCCAGTGTTTGAGCTCGCCTAAACGTTCTATTCGACACGAAGATAGACTTTAACTTTCTTTCTGCAAGTGCCATAGCTACGAGAGTGCCCAATTCGCCCGCACCTATCGTGAGGATGGACTTGCCTTCAAGCGTCCCAAGGATATCCTCTGCCAAATCGACTGCTGCCGATCCAATTGAGACTGACCCGCGGTTTATTTGGGTCTCATTTCTCACCCGCTTTCCTACGTTAATTGCCTTTGATATAGCTGTGTTGAGAACACTTCCTACTGAACCCGCTTTTCTGCCTGCGTCAAGGGCCTCTTTTAACTGTCCTAGAATCTGATCCTCACCTACGATCATAGATTCAAGTCCAGATGCTAGTCTTAACAGATGTTTTAGCGAATCATGAAACTCATAATGCCCGATCAAGTCTTTCCGGACATTGGGGAATGTGTATTCTATCAACGTTTTACAATCAAAACTAGGTTCTACTGCGCAGTAGATTTCAATTCTATTGCAGGTTTGCAACATGACACATTCACTGACGCCATTGAGCGCATGAATTGATTTTAGGGTGTTGTGTATGTCATGTACCCTGGCGCACTCTAGATCATTCAGACCTGCCCATTTGTGGGTTACAAGTATGCTTGATATGTGGTGCATCCAACCGACCCGTTCATTCCTCTTACGTGTTTTCTATTCTGACTGTTACCGCAGGCATATCTTTGACACTTCTGTCTCCGCCTCTGTCTCTGTGAGATTAATGCAGCGTCGACACCTCTTCGTCACTGGTGATGGCGGTATTCGCTTGTATTTTCGTCGCCAATTTTTAATCTTCACAACGTGGGTCACATCTCATCTTCAGCATAACATAGGAGCGATATCGTCCATCATCTTTTCAATCCGCAATCTTAAAAATCTTGCTGAAGCGGGACTTTTTCCCATGGTTGAAATGCCTATAGTTATATTATCTTTAACGATGACAGAGGGGATGATTACCTCTCCGATAAGATCAACTTGATTAACAAGCATGTGTCTTGTTTTTGCATAGTCTGTTATATCTGCGTTCAATTCGCGGTTATTCGTAGCCGGGATAACAAGAAACGCGTCTTTGCAATGTTTCCCAATATCTGTCAAATCATCTTCAATAGTGACTATTAGTCCCCTGCTAGCCATCTTCTTTAATTCTGGAGTAAAACTCTTACTGACCACTTTTGTCTTCGAGTAATTACAAAAAACTTTTGCCTTTCGTTCACCGACTTGGCCGCCGCCAAATATAACGACCTCTTTATTACGCAAATCAATGAAAAGTGGCATGTGTGTCATGCGTTTATCATATTGGGGGCACCTTTACTTATAGCTGTTGTGGAGAATTGCGCAAGCATGCAGCAATCAATTGGATAACGTCTTTATCTGCGATTTTAGGATGGGACGTGTAACAGAAGTTACCTAAGTGGCGAGTCACCTAAAAAAGCTGAGTACTTAAGTGAGATATCCTTAAAGTCAGTAAAGGTCTTTTAGATATAAACGCGCCCATAGGTCAATGTCTCACGTTAATTGGGAAAAAATAGGAAAATAGAACAAATCCTCCTGTTTCTAATCCTCAGCGCCCATCGATTGCCTCTGGATCATCGTGTAGGGATTGAAGGAGTGTTACAGTTCTATAACGAAGAGTCTGATGCGCGTGGCAGGAAGCATCACTAATCAAAACATAAAAAAACTTACACATGGTTAGGAACGACGCTTTTGTATCTCTGCTATATGGATTTCCACTCAATGGGTCACAGTTCGCAGATAGTTCATTTGTGTGGGGTTTTTTCGCTCGAGCAAACACTATAACGAAGTGAGCGGTCTGGGTGGTGGCTGTGGGAGGGGACACAATATTTTCAGCTAGTATCCGTTTCACTTTTCGACCCAAATAGATAGTTTAGTTCACGAGTAGGCGATGACTGTATAATACAGCAGTATTATACAACTATTATAATGAATGCCATCCCAGAAGACATCCTTAGTTTTTACGCTGACAGCACTATTACGGAACTGTACCCGCCGCAAGTAGATGCCATAGAGAAAGGCCTTCTTGATGGCAAGAACATGGTCATTGCCACTCCCACAGCATCAGGCAAGACGCTGTTAGCAGAGTTCGCGATGCTCAAATCTATCTGCCAAGGCGGTAAATGTCTCTACATCGTGCCGCTGAAAGCGCTTGCCTCTGAGAAGTTCGACGACTTTTCGAAGTTTTCACAGCTTGGAGTGAAAGTCGGTATTTCAACAGGTGACTATGACGTGAAGGATGAACGGCTTGGGTACAACGATATAATAATAGCAACTTCCGAAAAGGCGGACTCACTTCTCAGAAATAGGGTCGGATGGATGGAGGAGCTGACCGTCGTAGTGGCGGATGAGGTGCACCTCCTAGATTCCGCCGATCGAGGCCCAACGTTGGAAGTTACGCTCACGAAGCTGAGGGGAGTTAACCCCCGCGTACAGCTTCTAGCCCTCAGTGCCACCGTCACAAATGCCGATGAAATGGCAGGGTGGCTCAACGCGGAGATGATATTAAGCGACTGGCGACCCATAAGCCTACATGAAGGAGTATATCTGCCCGAAACAGGGAATATAGAGTTTGTATATAAAAATAACGAGTCGATAGAATTAGTAAAAAAGGAAATCCTTGCGGGCAAACTTGAACCGTCAGTTGCACTAGCACTTGATGCTCTCGAACAAGGGGGGCAGTGTTTAATCTTCGTAAATACTAGGAGGGGTGCAGAGGGTCTTGCAAAGAAAATTGCCACCGCCATTAAATCAAAATATAAACAAACACAAACGCTCGACGACCTCGCCGCCCAAATCCAAGATGAGACCAGCTTGGCTGAAAAACTCTCATACTGCGTCAAATATGGTGTTGCCTTTCACCACGCAGGACTTTCGAGCAACCACAGGAAGACGCTTGAAGCGAGCTTCAGAGCGGGCGTGATAAAGGTGATAGTGTGCACTCCAACACTAGCTGCTGGGCTTAACCTGCCAGCACGAAGGGTCGTCGTAAGAGATTATAAGCGCTACGACGCAAACTACGGCATGCTGAACATCCCTGTGCTGGAGTACAAACAAATGGCAGGGCGAGCAGGGAGGCCAGGACTTGACCCATATGGCGAGGCTATCCTCATTGCAAAATCGCTGTGGGAGCATGAGGGGCTCATTGAAAATTACATTCTGAACGACACCGAAGATGTTATCTCTAAGCTTGGTACGGAGAGTGCCTTACGTACGCACGTTCTCTCTACCATTGCAAGTGGATTTGCGCCTACACGTCAAAGGCTTGAGGAGTTTTTCGATGCAACTTTTTTTGGTTATCAACGGAGGAATGAACACAATTACTTGGGGTACATAATAGATAGAGTTCTGGTGTTTCTTGAAAATGAAGGGATGTTAGTGGAGGGGGGAGATCGTGTTACGGCTTCAAGTCTCGGACATCTCGTATCGAAGTTATATATTGATCCCCTCTCTGCTGCGAAAATTATCAAGGGATTAAGGATTGCTGAGAGTGTGACACCTGTATCGCTCCTTCACCTCATATGTTCTACTCCTGACGTTAAACGGTTGTATATGAGAAACAAAGACTACGCGGTTATCACTCAGTTTTTGAATAGGCACTTTGACGAGTTCATAGGTGGCGTTCCTGATCGGTTCAGAGACGTCGATTATGACTGGTTCCTCTCTGAAGTGAAGACTGCTATGATCGTTTACGATTGGATCGAAGAGGTGAGTGAAAAAGTCATCACGGATAAATATGACATAGGGCCAGGCGATATTCGAAACCTTCTTGATACGGTTGAGTGGGTCAGTCATGCCCTCTCTGAGCTCTCATCGCATCTGAAATTACACAACAGAAAGCAATCGCGTGAGCTCGTGCAGAGGATTAGATACGGTGTTAAGCACGAACTGCTTGACCTCACCCAACTTAGGAACATCGGGAGAATGCGGGCAAGGAGGCTTTATGAGGGTGGCTTTGCGAGCAGGAAGGAACTGAGGAAGGGGGGCTTTGCGGCTGTTGCGGCGCTTATAGGCTCCGCTGTTGCGGTAGATATATTCGAGCAGCTCGGAGTCACGTTTGAAGGGGAGCAGTTTATCGTTGATAGAAAGTCTCAACTTCCGATCAATGACGTTTGAATTTATTTAGAAATGGCGTACGAAATACTGGCAGGAAAAATCAATATCGAGGATACTAAGTCCTTTTTGAGTACTGTCAACGAGATCTCAACGAATTTTGGAGTGACAATCCAAGCTATAAACGCCGAAAAAATAGTAGGCAAAGAGCACATTGATTATGCGGTAAAAAAGGCGATCAAATCGTTTGAAAATGGGCGGAACATCGCGAAAAATCTCGGGCTTGAGATTCTTTTGTACTTGAGCGCCCGCAGGCATATACAGAAAGCACTTGCTATGGGTATACGAGAAGGTGCTATGAACGTCTTATTTGTCGTTACAGGGGAGGGCGTGCAGGTCAAAAAGGCATTGAGAACGCTTAGCAACATGCTAGAGGTCAGACCTGAGGTGATAGAATACAGTGAATCGAAGCGTTCTCATGTAATGAAGGCGTTTGGTATCACTGATATGGAGGTTGACGCCGCCGGAGGACATGAAAAAATTCCAAAGCTCGTATTAGAGAGGGTCGCACTTTTTGATGTCTTTAGGTAACTCACATTGATATCTACCAAGTGAAATTCAAGAACTTGATCCGCTTCAAGTGTGAGGATAGGCAGAAGTACGAAAGTTTCGAACCAAATGAATTTATGTGTCCGACTAGCTACATCGATGCCCGAATTACTTTATGATGCAATACTTTTGGGGTGTTATATGTCGAACTGCTTGATGCAGGAGCTTACACGCTATGGTGATACTAAGATGCGCACACCCTCTATCTTTGTACAAAATAATTTGGAATAGGGCACCACTTATCTCATTAGAATAATCTAATTAACGTTTACCCAAAGGTGTAATTCGTAACTCTTACCAATCGCATCATTTAAAATGAATTCGAGTTTTTGTCCCTCACCTCTATTCAAAAACGGGATAGTTACAAGCTCCTCGTGATTTTCTCCTTTTTTCAACGTTATGTTGTTAGATCTATAAATCGTGCTATTGTCTAGCAGTATCGCATAGCGATACGTGTTTGCACTTGTCTCGCGATTCGTTATACCAATAATTACTTTGCCAGTATCTCCAGCTGTGAGGTTTTTTGGATAGTCAAGCGTTTTTCCATTTTGATCAAGAACATAAAACTCGCTGAAGTTCTCTTGGTCCGACTTGATGCTTGAAGCAAAAATTAGCCCAATGAGCGCTACTACTGCAAATATCGCTACTACGACCATGATCCCGCGAGAGGGCTTGCTGACACTCCTTAAGGTAAGCCTTTCAGACTCTGGTAGGTTTCTTAATCTAATTAATGAAATGGTGACAAGCGAAGCTGCAATTATGAGCATGGAAGCTAACACGCTCGGAAAGTTTAGCCCTATCGTTATTAACAATATTACACCGTCAGCAATTGTGACGAGGATACTTACAACAATGCTTAGTGAAAGTCTTTCTAACGTGGTGAGGGCTCCTTTCTTTGGGAAGAGCGTAATAGTGATGAGGAGTCCCGGTATAAATAGGAGTAACGGGATTCCAATTAGGAGCCGAACAACTGTTAAAATGACTGGATCCATTAACTACCTCTGAACAAGCTCTTATATATACTGGTGCTTATTACCGTTAAGAATCTACGATCATTCTTATAGATGCGCATCAGATACGGAGAGCTTAATACATAAACATATTTACGTACCAATTATAAATCAATTCCAAATGATATCCGAGAATGAACAACTTCAGTTCTCTGACCTGTGATATTAGAGATAGCTAAGCGGACTCGTAAACGTAAATAACATTAATTGAAGCTGGAATTTGATGAAAGACAAGGTCGCTGTTCTCATACCCACCCTCAATGAGGAGATGTCTGTCGGTCAGGTAATAGACAGAATTCCAGTCGAAGACCTTTCAAATAAAGGCTATGAGATGAGCATATATGTTATTGATGGCAACTCCATCGACGGGACACAGCATATAGCCGTTGAGAAAGGTGCTGAACTAATACTGGAAAAACGACCCGGAAAGGGTGCAGCTATGCAAACGGCATTTAAACGCATTACTGCTGATTATTTCATCATGATAGATGGAGACAATACCTACCCCCCCGAAAAGATCGTTGATTTTTTAAATCTTTTAAAGAGCTACGACATCGTCCTCGGGTCGAGGTTGAGAGGAAAAATAGAGGATGGGGCTATGCCAAAGATCAACGTCTTTGGCAATTTTGCGCTAACTCTGATTGCGCGAGCGCTTTACGGAAAAAAGGTGACCGATGTATGCACAGGATTCTGGGGATTTACACGCGAGGTGATAAATTCCATGGAGCTTGTAGCGCAGGGATTTGAAATTGAAGCGGATATGTATGGGGAATGCGCACGACATGGCTTTCGCATCGTGGAGTTACCTATCGATTACCACAAACGGGAAGATCGCCCGAAGTTAAGTTCGATTGACGACGGGCTGAGGATAGGACTATTTTTATTCAAGAAGCGATACCGGAACGGCAGGGGGCAAAAGCGATAAAGATCGCATACGTGATGGACGCAATCTACCCTTACAACATGGGTGGGGCAGACAAGCGCTTGTGGGAACTCGCAAGAAAGCTTGCTGAAAATGGTGAGCATGACGTTCATATTTATGGCATGAAGTGGTGGGATGGCGATGACGTAATAGTCACGGACAACGTTGTGCTCCATGGAGTGTGTAATGTTTATGAACTCTACTCGGACAGCGGGGTACGGTCGATCAAAGAGGCCATAATGTTCTCTCTCAAGGTTCTGTTGCATCTCTTGAAAGACGAGTATGATATCATAGACTGTAATCAGTTCCCCTACTTCCCGTGCATCTCGGGCAAAATTGCCTCTATGGTGAAAAGGAAACCATTGGTGATCACGTGGCTTGAAGTCTGGGGTACCTACTGGTACGATTACCTGGGAAAAACGGGCGGCACAATAGGAAAACTCGTTGAGAAATTTACGATGGGACTCCCCGATGAGATCATAGCGGTGTCAAATAAAACCCGAGACGACTTAATACAGTGCGGGGTGAGACCTGAGCGCGTCGAAGTCGTGCCAGTGGGCATCGACCTCGAGCGCATAATGCGCATTGCGCCATCTGATGATAAGGCTGATATCCTCTTTGCTGGGCGTTTAATCTACGAAAAACGCATAGACGTGTTGATCGAGGCGATAGCGTTATTGAAGAAAGAGCTGCCAGCGGTCACTTGTAGGATCATCGGCGACGGACCGGAGCGGGAAAATCTTCAAATGCTCGTACGTAGGCTCAGACTCAATGATAACGTAGAATTCATGGGATTTATCGATCAAGATGGGCTAATTGGCTACATGAAGTCGTCCAAGGCATTTGTGCTTCCATCCGTCCGTGAGGGTTTTGGACTAGTAATTGTCGAGGCAAACGCGTGCAAGCTACCCGTCGTCAGCATCCGGCACGACATGAGCGCAGTGAGCGAACTCATTAGGGATGGGGTAAGCGGATTTCTGGTAAATGAACTCTCAGCCGATAAGATTGCACAAGTAGTTCTCCCATTGATAACGAACGACCTGCTAAGACAAAGGCTTGCTGAGACGGGGTATGACCTGTCAATGAAATACGGATGGTCCGATGTCTCAAAAAGGGTTATAGATATCTATCAGGGGTTGCTAAACAAATCGTAGAGTTGAGATAGCGCATTTGTTGTACGGTATTGTCAACGCGCCAAGTGAGAATGAATAATCGTCGCGGTTCAAATAAAGTAACATGAAAGTAGTGATGGTCTCGCCGTATTACTATGGCGTAGGGGGCCTACAGCATTACACGTATAGGATCTCGGTAGGTTTGAGTGACGCCGGAATTGATACAGCAGTCATCACATGTTCAAATGTTCCAGATTTATCGGATAATGTCAGGGTTTATACGCTGCCAAAGCTTCTCACTATATCAAACACTCCTTTTAGCCTCAGGTGGTTCTGGTCGATCAAAAGGGTCATAGAAAAAGAGGACCCGGACATTGTAAATGGGCACACGCCGGTTGCATACATGGCTGACGTAGCGCTGAGGGTCTGTGGCGACAGACCGTACGTCCTCACCTATCACAACGATCTCGTGGGCATCAACAGTATCATGAAGGGGCTGGTTAGCCTATACTACAGATTTTTGGGCGACAAGACCATCGAGGGAGCCAGAAGCATAATAACTACCTCAACAATATATGCGGAGAACTCCTCACATCTCAAAGGCCAGCTCCGCAAAATCTGCAGCATACCCCCGGGAGTGGATATACGAGTGTTCAATCCAGAAGTACATGCAGATCATATAAAGGACAAATATAGGCTTGAAGGTGATGTAATCCTATTCGTGGGTCAGCTTAGTAAGAGCCACCGGCATAAGGGGCTGTCGTTCCTTATCGACGCCATGGCGAACCTTGACATAGACGCGACATTGGTTGTGGTGGGTGATGGAAATTGGCGCAAGCACTACAGGAACCACGCACGAAACAGAGGCGTTGACCATAAGGTCATATTTGCAGGTATCGTACCCTACGCTGAGCTTCCCCTTTACTACCGCGGAGCAAATGTGACTGTTCTTCCCACGTACACGCAAGCGGAAGGATTTGGAATGGCGCTTATCGAAGCAAATGCGTGCGGCAGACCAGTTATCGGTACGAACATTGGCGGCATACCGTTCGTAATAGA
>CAYYMO010000012.1:0-5262 GCA_964472955.1 uncultured Methanomicrobia archaeon
ACCCACCCGATGTCCGCAGTGCACCACCATAAATCATCCTCGTGTATGTCAAAGACCGTTTGCAGCGTTGTGGCAGTTCCCACCATGTAGCCACCCGTAGTATGGACAACCCCTTTTGGCTTTCCAGTGCTTCCCGAAGTGTAGAGGACGTAGAGCGTATCTTCGGCATCCATTACCTCGGGCGCGTACTCCGCAGGTTCCCCTGCCACAAGCGAATGGTAGAATATCTCCTTGCCGCTCAGATCTGACATCGTTATGGGATTTCCGGCGTGCTTGACCACAACAGTCGTTTCTACAGTAGGACATTGTAAGAGAGCTTCATCAGACACCTTCTTCAAGTCAATGATCTGCCCTCGTCTGAACGTGCCATCAGCTGTAATCAAAATCTTGGCTTCTGCATCGTTGATCCGTTCTCTCAGAGCATGGACGCTGAATCCCGCATACACGATGTTGTGCACGGCTCCAATTTTGGCGCATGCGAGCATCGATACGACAGATTCAACACAGGGGGGCAGGTACATGGCAACTCGGTCTCTTTTTTCCACCCCGAGCTTTTTTAACGCATTTGCCATCCTGTTGACTTCGCTATAGAGCTCGTAATAGGTGACCTTCTTTTCATCACCTCGCTCATTAACATAGAGTACCGCCACTTTATTTCGTCTGCCAGTTTTGGCATGTCGATCCAACGCGTTATAAGCAATGTTGGTTTTCCCATTAACAAACCATTGGTAAAATGGCCTATTGCTATCATCGAGCGTTTTTTTCCACCTGGCAAACCACTCAAAATGTTTAGCCTTGTCGCCCCAGTACTTTTCTATATCTTCGCCAGCTTTTAATTCAGCTTCCCAGTCTTTGACAATTGCAGCTTCCACAATGTCCGCACCGGGATAGAAAATGCGCTCTTCGTGCATTAACACCGATGTGATTTCTGCTTCCTTTTGTGTCTCCAAATGTGGCACCTTCTTCCCTTATCACGGTTCAACACCATATTAGTAATGATTAATCATTATTAATATGGTGATAGTTCCCACTACAGTCACTTTTCTATTTATGCATTTCGGCGGAACCGAGAATCCTTTACACCTTTGTGCCAATTGCAAGATTTATGTCAATTATTGATGTGCTTTCTTAAAGTCGCCACGCACCTTCCGGCACTCGCTGTTGTGACCGTGTCGTATATTGAGGTGGAGTCGGTTGTAGTTGTATAACTTGCTACTGATCCTCAGCCTAAATTTTTAATGCATGCCACGTAACCAAGTTTTATGGAGTGACGAAAAGCCGTCGGAAGTCTACAGTCGGATAAGCCTCACGGTGCGATGGAGTGCCGCACTTTGTGCCCAGCACTACGACTAAGAGACCTCTTTGAAGGAGGCACTTAGACCGGAGAGTGTTTGGCTAAGACTACGAAAGAGGGAGTTATGGCGGAATAAACAAACTGAAACTCGACTAATCACGCACCTCTCTCGCTTCGATGAATCGTTCAGAAAACTTTATGTCCGTTTTTTCGGTATAGTACCGTACTATGTTGACTATCGACTTCCTGTATACTGACGATTGTCCGCATTGTTCTGAAGCTCTGATCATCCTGAAAGAGGTGCTTTCAGAGGAGCGTGTCGAAGCAGATATCAATATGATCTTGATCGCGAACGTTGAGGAGGCTGAACGGTTGAAGTTTCTTGGGTCACCCACGATCAGAATTAATGGAGAAGATGTAGAGCAGGGTATTGAAGAGCGTACAGAGTATCATGGCCACTGCAGGATGTACCTGTACCACGAGCAGGTAACTGAGTGGCCGCCAAAAGAAATGATACGAGAAGCGCTGACGAGATTTCTGTGACTTTTTGGGGAGGCAACGATCAATCGTATCGACTTGTCGAACTCGTCACACGTATCCTTAGATTCAGACTAGGCCCTTAAAACGAACGACTTCTTGGATAGACCGTCTGGAGCTTCGGTACTGATTCTGCGGATGCTGTATATCACGATACCCAAGTGCCACCCCTATTATTATTGATAAGTCTTCTGGAATTTCCAGTTCTGCACGAATGAGGTCAGGGTACGATATGAAAAGAAAAGCCGGAGCCGAGCCCACGCCATAGTGTTGTGCTGCCAACATAATGCTCTGAGCAAGCATTCCAATATCAAATACTGACCACGGCGTGAGGGTGCGATCCATACAGAAGTACACAACGGTTGGGGCCCCGAAGAACTGATAACCTTGCTCTAAAATAGCTTGTCGTGCGACTTTATCGCCAGATTCTATGCCCATGGATTTAAAGCGTGCTGCCTTCGATTCCTCCATACGCTCTTGTAGGGCGAGAGGCCATTTCTGCGGTGCTGGGAGGTCTGGGTTACTAGGTACACCTGTCTTAAAATTTGCTACACAAGCGTGACGAAGCCGGTCGAGCACCTCCCCGCCGGCAACAAAGAGTTCCCACGGCTGGGTGTTGCCTGATGAGGGGGCACGAGTTGCCGCTTCCAAAATCTCGAGAATCGTTTCCTTATTCACAGGATCAGGTTTAAAAGCACGGACAGTAGCACGGGAATTTAACGCATCTATAACATTCATGACATATACCTTCTTCGTTCATCCTTTCTCCGTGATTTAAGTTATTACACTTTATGGCAGACGTGGCTGCCTCAGGCCTTCCTTGATTATCTCATGCGCCGCGTTTCATCCACTTATGACCAGTTTTATAATCGCTGCCAGGAGTCGCATGTTCCCTTAACGCATACGCTGTCATTAAACAAGCACCGTGTTATCAGTGCACCGTGTTATCAGTCAAGCGGTGATAATTTCTTAGGTCGTACCTGTTGTTTTGTATTTTGTATCATAAGTAACTTATATCACAATTAATTTGAGGTGTGACTGAGAAGACGAAGGGGAAACCCACCGCAATTTTGACATATGAAGCGTCTTGCAAAATAAAATTGAAAGCCCGCGGAACAATCTCAACCCCGCCGAGTATGAGTAAATATAAAGAGGCCACTCAAAGGACGGTCACAGGATGGCCAATTTGATGACGGATGAGTGCAACGACAACGCGAGGATCCGACGTCTCGATTGGCTCGATTGGATGATCGCCGCCCAAGTTCTCAAACCGGATAATTCTGCCGTTTAGTGAGGCTAAGACGACCCGTAGTGAATCCACCGGAAGTGACTTGAACTCTTCGGGGGTGAAAAAGCGCGGAGAGTCAGAAGCCTCTTTGACCGCCGACACCAGAACTTCGAGAGTCTTGTGCTGTTCGCCAAGTTCCGTGAGTTGTTCACGTAATTGAGCGGCTGCCTTCAATTTATCTGGATTAACTTGTATTTGATAGAGCGCACACTCTTGTCGCAGCAGCCCCATTTCAGCATCATCTTTGACCGTACTCTCAATACACTGTATCACATTGCGAATCAGCTGTTCTCTCTTCTCGATAGCACGAAATTTATCGGTCAACCGGACAATCAAATATTCTGTTTCAAAGTGCAACGAATCGCTAATAAAAACAGTTGGAACGGTCATTAGTTTCGGTTCCGGACCCGGTGCATGTATGTGGTGCATGTGTTTGCCCTCGCTACGTTCTCGTCTCCATGTCCTTTGTTCTCCTTTCCTAACTTGGCTGTCTCGGACATCAAAGAGGTGCTTTTCTTACGTAGCCTTCATGTAAAATATCAACGCAAGAGGAGATAAAGCTAATCTTTTTTTCCATATTTAGCCAAGAAACTGATTTAAAACAAGTTCAACTTGGGCAAGCCATATAGGATTGAGATCACCAATTTAGTCTGCTTTCAAAGGTGATAACGTGCAAGAGGAGATGAACGAAAACATGGGCGGAGGGAGAATGGATTATCTAGGTTAGTAATTAATAGCATGATGGAAGATGTATTTCAACCATTAGTAGCTACAATAATTAGGGAGTGATAGGATGACAATGGATATTACAAAGGCCATAGCATCAAGGAGGAGTATACGCAAATACACTACAGAGCCTGTCTCTGATGAGGATATAGGAGCACTGCTAAACGCGGCTATGCACGCGCCGTCAGCAGTAAATGAACAGCCGTGGCATTTCGTGGTCGTTAAAGATCAGGAGACACTTGCTGCAATCCCACAAATAAGCCCCACTGCTCCAATGGTAAAAGATGCGCCGGTGGCAATTGCGGTCTGTGCAGACAAAGATCTCGAGAAGTTTCCCGGATTGTGGGTGCAAGATTGCTCTGCCGCCACGGAAAACTTGTTGCTTGCCGCCACCGCACGAGGGTTGGGGGCAACATGGACAGCCGTGTACCCTTTTGAAGATCGAGTAGAGGGTATAAAGAACCTGCTCAATCTGCCAGTGAACGTCATCCCCTTATGTATAGTCCCCTTAGGGCATCCTGCAGAGACCCCTGTTCCCGTTGATCGATTCAATCCTTCATGCATTCACTATGAGACCTGGTAGTCTCGTTATGTGACGCTGTTTGTATGAAAGTATGAAAGCCAGCATTCTAACAATAAGAGCGAAAAGCGAATTGAAAGACATCAGACCGAGCACATATCCAGAGCATCTCTCTGGAACCCCTGAAAGTGACTATTGCTGAGAAGGGTAAAAGTTGTAACGTCCTAGAAGAGTATACGCGCTGTTTATTTTACAAATGCGTTGGAGAAGTGGCGGCAATTCGTGCATTGCCCGCAGGTTGTTGAGGAACTCTGAGGTGTGATAGGGTGGTAGCTGCCTTAATAGCAGCAGACACGAGCCTGCTGCCATTGTTTATATAAAAGACATATGCCCACTTAGTATAGAGGAAAAATGGCCGACTTAGAAAGAACTGTGTTTGATCTCATAACCACCGAAGTAAATGAACTGCCGCTGGAAGACATCATCACCAAAGTCAGGCTTAATGAAATTGAGGCCCAAAGAACGGGGGCGGTGATGACGGGGGTTGGGTGCAAGTTTTGTCTCACACAATACGACGGACTGCAAGGCGAGGGGAGGCGTACTTTTGAATGCGACCTAAAAGAATGTTTAATCTACGCGTTGGTATACCCTATTTTAGGTGTCCTTCGAGGCGTTGAGCTTGGGGTAGACACCGCTAATGCGACAGTCGCTCTTGCCAAATTGGCCAACACACTCCAAACCGTGTTTAGTGAGCGCAAATCTCGTGAATTAGCGCAGCAGTTGATGGTGCAACTCGAGACATCGCGTAAGGGGCCTGCGTAGGCTACCATAACTGCTGCGTCTTTAGAGGCCCCAGACATTACTTCCTGAATTTCCACTGTTTTTATCATAAATGAT
>CAYYMO010000013.1:0-5131 GCA_964472955.1 uncultured Methanomicrobia archaeon
GTACGTGGCCATAGCGCTTTGCGGATCAACTTTTGCAGGAAGTTCAATGCTTTCTGAATACTTCCTTAAACTATTTTGAGCACTTATGTCGAGCTTGTTCGGTGTAGCGTCAACCTGAATGTCCTCCTTCGATACGCCGGGTATTTCAGCTATAACGCAGATTTGACTCTCCGTTTCTATAACATCGACGAGTGGTGTCCGTTCTTCCTCCATTCGTACTTTTCCACCAACGGGTTGAATGTTGCCAAATTCTCTTATTTCAGGTTCCTCACCTGGGTGTTGCGTCACGGAAAACCCGTATATAAAGGGCTGGTATGCCCGGCCTTCCTGTAGGTCTTTCAGCATACGCTCCATGATGTCGTCAATATCGAAGTTGGATCCGAAGAAGTCATCAAAAAAGCTTCTCCTCTTTCTAACCATATCACTAACCTCCGTTTGTTTTTACTCACCTTTAACCATTGCGTGTGTCACTAGGCATAGCCCGCGTATTCAGGTTTTGCGAGCTTTTCCGTCGGCACTTCCTCCTCAGTGACAGAGAATCTTGCAAATTCGCCAGCTATCTTTTCATACTGTTTCAGCACATCGAGTGAGGCTGTCGGTTTTACGCGATTTATTGCGCCATAGAGGTGATCTCTCGTTATTTTTATGCTTTTCACGTTCTCGTTGATCTGATCAACCGTCATATCTGAACGTATAAAGCTCCTCAGAGCAAGCATTGCAGCTTCCCTACATACTGTCTCTATATCGGCTCCTACATATCCTTCTGTGTCCTTTGCAAGTTGCATTATATCAACGTCATCTGCAATCGGTTTTTCCTTCAGATGAATCTTGAAGATTTGCTCGCGACTGGAGGCGTTTGGTGGAGGAAGGTATACTAACCTGTCGAGTCGCCCAGGTCTTAGGAGGGCTACATCAACGATATCCGGCCGGTTCGTCGCACCAATAACCACTACATCCTTTAATTCCTCAAGACCATCAAGTTCGGTAAGGAGTTGACTAACTACCCTCTCCGTGACATGCGAATCAAAACCTGTCCCTCTTGTAGGTGCAATGGCATCCACCTCATCAAAGAGTACTATCGTGGGAGCTGACTGCTTTGCTCGTCTAAACGTCTCTCGTACTCCTTTTTCTGATTCACCGACCCACTTACTCAAAAGCTCTGGCCCTTTTATGCTAATAAAATTGGCCTCGCTCTCATTTGCTACAGCTTTCGCTAGCAAAGTTTTCCCAGTGCCAGGGGGTCCAAACAATAGAACCCCCTTAGGTGGCTTCGTATGGATGGCTTCAAATGTCTCAGGGTACTTTATCGGCCACTCGACTGCTTCTCGAAGCTCCTGCTTCGCCGCTTCGAGACCGCCTATGTCTTCCCATTTTACGTTTGGTGCCTCTACATAAACCTCTCGCAACGCTGAGGGTTCAATGTTCTTTAGCACATCATAGAAATCCTCAGCATCGACCTGAAGCTTGTCGATTATCTCCTGGGGGATTTCACCCTCAATGTCAATATCAGGAAGGATATCCCTTAAAGCGCGCATAGCTGCTTCCTTACAGAGAGTTGAAAGATCAGCGCCAACGAAGCCGTGGGTAGTTTTCGCTAGATCCTCGAGTTTCACATCCTCAGAAAGTGGCATCCCTCTCGTATGAACGTGAAGTATCTGGAGTCTGCCTACCCGGTCAGGAACCCCGATCTCGATTTCTCTGTCAAAACGTCCACCTCGTCTAAGAGCAGGATCAATTGCGTCAGGTCTATTCGTAGCTGCGATAACTACGACCTGTCCCCGTGCTTCTAGACCATCCATGAGTGCGAGAAGCTGCGCGACGACCCTACGTTCGACCTCACCCGTCACCTCGCTTCTCTTTGGAGCAATGGCATCTAGCTCATCAATGAAGATGATAGCAGGAGCGTTTTCAGAAGCCTCTTTAAATATCTCTCTTAAGTGCTGTTCGCTTTCGCCGTAAAACTTGCTCATAATCTCCGGGCCGCTAATATTTATGAAATACGCATCTGTCTCATTAGCGACCGCCTTGGCCATCAAGGTCTTTCCCGTTCCCGGAGGGCCGTGTAACAGCACTCCTTTGGGGGGGTCGATGCCTAGCTTCTGGAACAGTTCAGGGTGTCGCAGTGGAAGCTCAATCATCTCTCGGACCAATCCAAGCTCCCTCTTAAGCCCACCTATATCTTCATACGTGACGTCTGAAACGGCTCTCTCCGTCCCAGCTGGCACTTTCTCCTTAAGTGCAATCTGTGTGTCTTTGCCGGCTATTACTACACCTGAGGGTTGCGTGGACGTTATAACGAACGTAAGAGGGTTTCCTAACATTTCAACCCTCAAGGTTTCACCCTTTTGAACTGGACGTCCCTCTAAGTATCTCCTGAGATAGTCCTCCCCACCTACAATCCGCACTGGCTGCGTAGGAGCAATTGTAATTTTCGCAGCAGGATGAGCTTCAGCTTTTCTGATGACTACTTTATCATCTATTCCTACATGCGCATTGCTTCTGATATTACCGTCAATCCTGATGATGCCAAGACCTCGGTCTTCATTATATGCAGGCCAAACAACGGCACTTGCCTTGCTTTTTCCTGCTATCTCGATTATATCTCCGCTTACCAACCCGAGTTCTTTCATTGCATCCATATCAATGCGGGCTATCCCTCGCCCTGCATCTCTGTGATATGCTTCAACTACCCGTAATGTTATTTCTTTAAGCATCTGTCAATTTCTCCGTTCTCTCTCGTTCTTACAAAAACGATGATAATTAATGAATTTTTCTCTTTTTTTACTTGGTAAACCAATATCTATTGCCATCAACACCCTTGATGACCCCCTGTTTTTCGAGCCTTGACAAGTGTTCTATTATAACTTGGTGATGCATCGAAAGACTTTTAGAGAGGCGTTCTACTTCCTTAGGACCAGTCATCATAGCCGCAAGTATATCAAAGTCGATAAAATCATTTGCTATAGTTCCTATCTTCCTTGCCCCTCTATCCATGACCTGTGTCATCATATCTTGTACTCGTTTTTGGGTGTTAGAAAGCTCTCGACTTGCCCGCCTCAGCTGAATAAGAGTTTCAGCGAGATCGGTCAAACTCCTTGTCTTTATCGTAATTCGGTCAACAGAGGTGTGCTCTGTATTCTCTGGCTCTGTCGTATCAACCTCAATTGCTTCTGCCCCGTACGTAAACGGCGTAACCATAACTTCGAGTCTGAAGTTCTCCGCTATGTGAAAATATTTCCGACGCCGTTCGTCCACAAAGAACGCGATCATCCCGGCCCTCTCAAGCATATTGAGATGACTTATTATCGCTTTCGGCGCTACATGAAGTCTCTCAGAAATTTCTGTGACGTAAAATGGCCTGAGAGAGAGCAATTTGAGGATATTTCTACGGTTAGCATTGCCAAGTATATCAAGTATTTTGGCCTCGTCCATTTATATACCTCAACAGACTTGTCCTTAGACCATATAAACTGTAAATGACTAACATAACACTAACTTAAAGTTAGTGCTAACAATATATAAATATTTCTTATATAGGCTCTGGTGAAACTTCGGTTGGTAAAGGTGTTGAATCTGCGGTTGTTGAATCGGTTGATTTCTTAAATTACAAAAAAGCATAACATATAATAATAAGCTACGCGGTAGGAGTTCAGGGTAAAATGAATAAAACCCATTCTTGAGAAGTGCCAAATCCAAGAAGACACCGCGTAGTTATATAAATATGTCTCTATAAAAATATAAATGTTGTGTATCTTAAAAACAGAACGTTATATGGCGTTTAATCTTCTTCAGCCGCCATTATCTTTACAGCAGAACTTTTTTTCGCTATGTGTTGTTCATTAAGTTGTATATATTTGTACATTTGACGTCCTAGTTGTTCAACAAAAATTTCACTAGTCTTTGATTTGTCTTTAATGAATTTATCTATCTCTTCAATCGTATTGATATCCTCAAATCGTTTGGCATAATATGCATACGCGCCTACACATATTGCGAAGAAGAAGGCCCCGAAAGGAAGCCAAAAAAGGGTACACATAACAAGATTTGATATAAATGCGAGCGTAAAATCTGGCGTCTGTATTTAATGTGTGTTGTTAGCGATCGAAGAAATAATGTCTTTACTACGTATAATCCCCAACAACCATACTACAATAAGTCCTAGGAGAACCCCAATTTTTGTATCAATTGCTGTCCATACAGAAGATACCAATTTGTGTTTACGGCTTAATTCGGAATATATCGGTGTAAAATCACGCACTTTTTCCTTCTTTTGATTCAACTTATCTTTAGAATTCACTAAAATGAATATAAGAACAGACATTGTTTATAAATGTCTAAGCCAAGAAAATAAACATTACATATAAAACACCAACCGACTCACCAACCGATAAATACGAACAAGCACCAATCAATTAATTAATATGAAATTAACACATCATGATTTACTGGAATTATGGGGCGCTATCGCGCTTGTGTTTATTTTGTTGAAGATTTATGGGGTTACCTAAAGTGGAGGAATCAAACCTAAAATGGTCACCATCCGTTTCAACAACCGGGAATTCAACACCTCAATCAAAGGAAGTTTCAACAGAGCCCTTATATAGGCACTGTTGAAAACACGTTTGACATAACTGTTGAATTTGCGGTTGTTGAAACGGATGGTGGGTCAGTTGGTAACATCACCTTTATCGTCTCTCGTGTATAGTTACGTTGTTTTTGAAATTGACGGAGGTGGAAAATGTTAGCACTAATACCTTACGTCGGACCTTTCGCCCGACTTCTGCTGTCTCTGACGGCAATTTTTAAATTTTGGCAGTCGAAAATGAATCCTACTTTACTAGCGCTGTTGCCCCTACAGTTGAGTGTTTTGTTTTAATTATTTATTAAAACGAGAGGGCACTGCTGAATCTACGGTTAAGAATGTAAGCCAAAACTGCTGAATCGTCGGTTGCTGAATCGGTTGGTAGGTCGACTGATTTCTTAGAATATCAGACAATGAATTTAAGGCACAAATGTTATCAAAAAGCAATATTTATGTTATATACCAATGTTCTCATTAGTTGGCTAACGCGGTATGTTTTCTTTGGTT
The DNA here is from genome assembly GCA_964472955.1 of uncultured Methanomicrobia archaeon. Classification (GTDB taxonomy): domain Archaea; phylum Halobacteriota; class Bog-38; order Methanoflorentales; family Methanoflorentaceae; genus DASPRZ01. Next base: position 5,090 of record CAYYMO010000013.1, read on the forward strand.
AAAATACCCAAGTGCGGGCCTTTCTCACCCCTCCCGCCCATA
>CAYYMO010000014.1:0-3695 GCA_964472955.1 uncultured Methanomicrobia archaeon
CCTATTCCAGGGAAGCCCTCGAGAACCGTGGGGTTTTCAGAGCTAACTTCCTCAACGATCATATTAACATATTCGTTTTCGATTGCTCCACCTTTCATAATTATCAGCTTCTAACTTGTGACTCATTTCTTATAAAATCGTCTATCAATAAGTATATATTTTATCTAACAATTTGTTAAAAAAGTGGCTTTTTACCAATTAAAAGAAATAAAATAATATGAAGTTTTCAATTGCGTTAGTAATATCAAAGAACAGTGAGTGAAAATAGTAGAAGAATAGCGATAATTTCTTGATACACGAGATCAAAGTAAAAGTGGGTGATTGTCATTCAAAGATATGATTTCAAGAGAGGCTACAAGAAAGACTCGCAGACACGCGTCTTAGATGCCTTGAAGAACTGTTTTGAAACAGATGTTATAGAAGAGGAAGAAGGTACATTCGTCTTGAGTTACGGCGCTCTGCGCAAAATGACAGTCGAGGTTGGTGATGAGCTTTCGGTGGATAGCGAAGCTGACACCAACGTATCAGAAGACATCATGGTGGACACGAACAGACGCTTCAGGAAGTTCCTTGAGCAGTCTACCGGGTTTACCGCAAAACAGCGAGCGAAAAAGTCTCAAGAAAAGGTAAAAGGTAAAGACTAAAATGGCCCTTTTCATTAAACGATAATTTAGCGTTCACTCGACATAAATCGCCGGTCTCATAGGAAGAGACCTCTGTGCCCTCATAGCAGGATCGTAGCAGTTAGTGTCTTCCTTAAATATATTTACAATAGCCCCGTTGAACTTCCACGATATGTAATCTTTTAGGCTCTCAAGAGCATATATTTCGGCCTCACTATCAAGCATCATGCCATATTCACCCTCTCGTGGCATTTCCTTCGACATCTCTTTCGAAAGTTGCGCTATTTGCTTCATATGAGGTTGTAAGATTGGATTATTCCTACACGTAGCAATAATATTTCCGATAGACAGATCTTCAAGTCGTCTGACGACTGTATACAGTTCACGTTTCCAATCAGCTGGCAGATATATATAAATCGAAGTTGGGACTGCTTTTATCACCGAAAGTATGCTCGTTATATCATCAATGACATTATCTACAAAACTCTTTTCAACTAAGGTTTGAGCAAAGACATCCTCATATGTGGGATACTCGGCAAGCGAGATGTATCCGACATTTCCCATCCTTAACCAGAGTTCCTCCGAAATGTGCGGGATAACAGGAGCCAATACCCGCAGCCATTTTTCCATAACACGAAATAAAACTCTCTGCTTCTCATCGATGTCTAAGACCATGAGTTTGTAGTCCTCTACCGCGTTGAGATGGTTAAAGAAAGCCTCGGTGATATACTTCCTATAGGAGTACTGACTGGCAGACTCTGCCGCCCGAACTACCATAGAATTTGTAGCTGCTAAGATCCACTTGCTTGCAAAGGACAACTCGCTAGCATGTTCAGAGCTTTTGCACCTAATATCCTGTTTCGCCGAACTCCAGAACTTGAGAAGCCGTTTTTTAACCATTTCGACGTCCTTTTCCCTCCAGTCTATAGTGGAATTAAGATCCGCAATCGATGCGAGGTAGAGTCTCACCAGATCTGCGCTGTATTTTTCTGAGATAGTGGCAATTGGTATCACGTTGCCCTTGCTTTTCGACATCTTAACCCCTTCTCTAATAAGTAGCTCGTTCAAGGTAATCACTTTGGGCCAATACTTACGAGGGAAAAGTATTGCATGGTGAAATAGAAAGAAGCTTAGGTGATTTGAGATGTGCGCTATCGACGTGTGTCTATGGTCGTTAGGATACCAGTACTCGAACTCTCCTCGTGCCTTTTGTATTGTATCCTTTGGTATGCCAGTAGCGCTGGCGACGCTGTCCAGGTCGCCCTTTCCAGAAAAGACATAATCGAAGAATACCGGCGTGAGATATGACGGTTCCACATCTCGTATGTGTTTTATTATAGTATAAAGTGCCATATAAATGACTGAGTCCGATAGCGGCTCTATTATCCAATTTTCCTTTGAATACGGAAACCTTGTTCCAAGCCCCCTGCGCCTCACACAAGGCCGCTTATCAAGCCACTCAAATGTCTGAATGAATTGCGATCGATACATTTCAGGCACAATTTTAAGGTTCTCGAGCAATTCAAAAGCTGTTGCCTTCCACCCAGGATTTCCGTAATTAAGGAAATACTGACCAGATTCGATTGCAACTATGACCTCCCCCCCGCACCGGCAAAGGCGCTTTGCCGACGTTTCATAGATATCACTAACAGCATTTTTCCCGTTGAGGAAATCAATGATATCTTGTTTTGCCTCCTGGATAGTTCGTCCCTCAAATTGTTCTGCAGTTTCTTTGAGGATCCCGTTGTAAAATTCTTCTCGATATAGTAGACTTGTAATTTCACTGAGCCTTTTATCATCGTGCTGAGATTTTATTCCGTGCTTCTCGTAGAGCTCAACAGCAGGAAAATCGCCATATCCTTCTATTTTAACGAGAGAAATTGGCTTGATAGAATCGATATCGACGTTTATCAAATTCGGATCAATGTCCATAGCGATTACCTTTCGTCGATCCTTCAGATCAGTGAGGGCTGCCCAATCGTAAGGAGCGTGTGCCGGAACGCTCATGACTGCACCAGTTCCATGATTTGAATCGACGAAACTTGCAGGGAGTATCGGAACTGTTCGTCCAATCGGGCTTGTACAGAAAGCGCCAATAAAGTCTAAGCCCTTGTACTTTTCGATTATTGAAACCTGTCTACCCTGATACTCGAGTTTGCGGGCACTCTCTTCTGAAATAATCCACCTCTCACCGTTCACAAAAGCCTTAACGTACGTGGATTCTGGAGCGAGCCATAAGTTTGTAACTGCAAATATGGTCTCTGGTCGTAACGTAGCAGCGACGAAATAAGCATCATTATATGCAAATTTAATTCCAATATAAGCATCAATTGAAATCTTTTCGACATCGCCTCCTGCTATGTCGTCTTCTCCTACCGCGTTTTGATCCAAAGTGCAAAATAGTATAGGATGCCGTCCATGGGTAATTAACCCTTTTTCATTCAGGTTTTTATACTGCCACTCTATAAACTTATTATACACTGGGTCTCCAGTGGTAAATTGGCGTGACCAGTCAATAGAGAACCCCATCTTCTTAAAATCAGGAATTATTTTGTCAGCGAAATAATTGGCAATATTCCACGGATTCACAAATGAGGTTACAATTTTTTCTACGGTTGATTCACTTTTTTCATAAAGTCGCACGTAGCTCCTAAAGAGCTCTATGGTGTCTGCCTCACCCCGCATTATGCAAGAGCTTATGGCGAGAATAGGCGTTCCCGTTATGTGCCAAGCCATTGGCCACAAAACGTTGTGACCGTTCATCCGCATAAATCGCGCGTGGATATCGCCTATAGTGTATGTTCTTGTATGGCCGATGTGCTGAGGACCGCTTGTATAGGGGTAGGGTGTCGTAAGGAAAAACTTCTGTTTTCCGTCGCATTCCGGCTCAAAGATCTTATCTTCAAACCACTTTGTCTGCCACTTCCTCTCAATTTTCCTCACTTCATTTAGTCCTAAATCCGTCACGTGAATTCCCTACTGATATAAGTTCATGTGTTAAAAAATTGTCACGTTGACTAACGACCTTATCGGCACGTTTTGAATGTCGCGTATCCCTTTTTTATTGATGAG
>CAYYMO010000015.1:0-13842 GCA_964472955.1 uncultured Methanomicrobia archaeon
TCAACGTTTTTGGCCCCGTCCTTCTTCTACGTTACCTCTTGCTGATGAGCTCTCCTTCCCTGATAAAACTTCGACAGGTGATTCGGATATCTTATCTGCTTCTTGCCATAGCCTCTCAAACGTTGCCATTAGCTGCTCAGCATACTCTCGTTCATTGTTCCAGAACGCCGAGTCATCAACGTCCAAAGAGAAGATCTCATCGTGAGTGGAGATAGGTGTAACTGTTTGCCTCCTATCAACTACCAAGAATCTCACCCCGACGTACTCGGTGTGCTGGCGAAGCAGCATACCCCCAGCTTCAGCACGTCGGAACTCGTCGATATGCGAGGTATCTGTGGTGATGATCCCTCTCACCTCAACCCCCCGTCGCGCCGCTGTGATTGCATCATCGATTATTTCAAATCGTGAAAAGCGGTAGAATCCGTTGGCAGTATAGACAAACGTAATTTCATGCTGAGCGGATTGAATAAGCTCTCTCATCAGGCTGTATATCTCTCTCCTGCTCTTTAGCACCTTGAATCGTGGAACATCGTCGGGAATAGGTTTTTCTTTAGAAATGAACGTATGAACCTGATCGATAACTTCAGGCATGAGCTCTTCCATGGCTCGTTTGTCAGCCTGATATTTCAGCATGACAGCATTGAGAGCGGCTTTAATCGGAACCGCGATATACGTGGTCGGTTTAGCTAGAGAGATCTCAACGAGTCCATTATCCGAAAGCTGCTCTAGGTTTCGTTGAACGTCTTGCCGATAGGAATCCGTTAATTTGATAAGCTCCATTAGGGTTTTCGGCCCATATTTCAGCAAAATAAGATAGAGTCTAGCTGATTTATCAGACAATCCAAATACCGATAACGATTTGACGAGTTCAGAGTCAATCTCCACAGAAGTCCATATTTCTTGCCGAAATATATAAAATTTTATGTTTTATGGACGAACGGGCTGCAGTACTCTCCCCGCCGCTTACACGTTAAATATGTACGTTGTTGACCGCCATGATTGCACTCTGCTCTTTCACGTAACAAACTTAAAAAGCGCGTGCATTTCCTTGGGACTGGATCATGGAATAGCGCTAGTGATGAATTTAGTAAACAATGACACCACTGCACTTGTTGCATAAGCCGCGTTTTCGTACGGAGAAATTTTTATCCATAGGTTTATTTTATCAAACGTGTAATTAGTAGTGGTTCCATATGTATAGGGCTAACGTTAATAAGAACAATATCGGGCTAAAATGCTGTGGCATTGTTTATGCAAACGTTGGGTTAGAAGAATTGAACGCTATCGTAGCACGACTAAGAAGGAACAGAAACGTACCTCACGTCAACTGCGAGGATAGTAATGAGGATTACAACCTGCAGTTCACTGTGATAGCTAACGACTACTCACATTTTGAAAAAATAATTACGTCCCAGTGCAATTTTGATGTTAAGTTTAGATACGGTTATCTTAATGTTTAAGTGACAGGTTACTGTCTCTCCCCCCACGTTTCAGCTACTGCTCTACCAACAGATCCATGGGGCAGCCGTTGATCCGGTGTCCATTTTGTGACTTTAGGGATCCTGGCTCATGACGTTTCCGTCCTGTGGGCGGCTGCACGGTGGTACGGGAGGTGCGGCTTGGAGCGCAGCGCAGTGAGCCCCCCTCGCACCGATCAGCTGCGTCATGTAGCGGCACACCTGTCTTAGTTTCACCGTTTTTAAGGGCATCAAAGGCAGCAATAATGTCATCAACCAGCATACCTATCATGTCCTGACTGACGTTCTCTCTTATTATAGCACGCTGTCGATTGTAAAGCAAGCAGGCTCATCGAGCCGCCCCCTACAAGGCTGACAATCGAGGAAGTAGCATATAGTGCGAAGTTCGCCGGCGCATACACGGGAGTTACCACTGATGCGGGAGTACCTCGCGCACTGGTCACGAGTGCGGGACAGCAGCGGCAGTAGGGTAAAAGTAGGGTAAAAGTAGGGTAAAAAAGTGATAACGGTGAAAACTTGTTTCTATTCTTTTACGAATCAATTTGCACTGAGCGCGCCGTCAAAATATTTATTCTTAAAAAATTATTTAAAATTTTAAATAATTATATCGCCAACGAGGTGTCGCGCAGCCGTAAAACAGCAGGTAAGAGTCCTTTAATTCTGGTATCAAGGTTTGCCACGGATTTCGTTACCTTTGCTATGTAAGAGTTTTAATACCGTTCGGATAATCATGGACAAGATCTAATTGCACTATATCCAGAAATACTTTGGAATCTAACAATGAACCGAACCTTGATGCTTAGAAATTCAGACGATGTATGTCCAAAAAAGGGAGAATGCTCGAGATGTTATCTAAAAAGAAAAATTTGAGTAAAATGGAGGAACCGGAGAAGGAACACACCACTGCGTACGGCCTCAGGTATTTTGACAAAAGCGTACCAAAATATGTTATGCCTGAAGAGGGCATGCCGGCAGAAGCTGCATATCAATTAATACACGATGAACTGAATTTGGACGGTAATCCCGCCCTGAATCTGGCCAGCTTTGTGACCACGTGGATGGAGCCAGAAGCTGATAAACTAATCGCCGAAAACATCAATAAAAACTTCATTGACAACGATGAATACCCTCAAACCGCGAAAATAGAGGAAAGAGTCGTTAACATGCTGGCCCGACTCTTCCACGCTCCGGAAGACTGTCAATCTATTGGTACCAGCGCCATAGGATCGTCAGAAGCCATTATGCTGGGACTTTTGGCCCATAAATGGAGCTGGAAAAAGCGCAGACAGGCTGAGGGCAAGTCGTGCGAGGAGCTCAACATCGTCATGGGGGCGGATGTGCACACGGTGTGGGAAAAGTTCGCCCGCTACTTCGATGTAGAACTGAGGTTAATCCCCCTTGAAAGGAACACCTACACCGTCACTGTGGACGGAGTGGCAGAGGAAATTGATGAGAACACTATCTGCGTGGGAGCGGTTCTTGGAACAACCTTCACGGGACAGATGGATCCTATAAAAGAAATTAACCAACTTCTCATTGAGGTGAAAGAAACTAAGGGCTGGGACATCCCCATCCACGTTGATGCTGCGAGTGGAGGATTTATAGTACCTTTCTTACACCCAGATCTGAAGTGGGATTTCAGACTTTCACAAGTGAAATCAATCAATGTCTCTGGTCACAAATATGGCCTCGTCTACCCAGGAGTCGGATGGCTGGTGTTCAGGGACAAAGAGGACCTACCTGAAGAGCTGATCTTTAAGGTGAACTATCTGGGAGGGCGCATGCCCAACTACTCCCTGAACTTCTCCAAGGGAAGCAGTACTATAATCGCCCAATACTATAACCTCATTCGACTGGGAAAAAGGGGCTACCGGGACATCATCCGAAATACGATCGACAACAGCTCTTACCTAGCCAAAAAGTTGCAAGAATCAGACAAATTTACAATCATCAATAAACAAGGCATGTTTCCCATCGTCGCCGCACGCTTGAAAGATGCTAGTTTCACTGTCTTTCAACTCTCAGAGAAGCTCCGGGAAAAGGGCTGGATAGTGCCGGCCTACACCTTGCCTGAGGATGCAGAGGATGTCGCCGTCATGAGGATGGTGATCAAGGAAAATTTCAGCAGAGACATGGTGGAGATGCTGTTTAACGATATCATGGACGCTTACAACAGCCTTGAACTATCAGATACTGAGAGAAAAGAGCGCGCAAAAGACAAGGAGAAACTATCTCTGTTATATTAACTACAGCATGCACCACTCTGAATTGATAACGTGGATGTTTCCTTCTAAATTATGCAGTGTTCTCTTTAACAGAGATACATGATTCATCTATAACATGCATGTGATGATCTGCCACTGTCTCGAGATTTAATTTGGGGCATTTAACGCTAGAACAGCGCGTAACTAATAGTGTCCTCTTCTCTTAAAAATGGGGGTCTGTAACGTCGAGGTTTTACCCAGTTCGTTCTTTGTTAACCTCTCCTGACCTTACTGTCCTCTTCTTTCGCGTTGGAAGTTCGATGACTTCCTGTAGTTCAGGGGCGTCTGGACTCATTGTTGCCACTTGTCGCGCATAGAGTCGAGTCCCCGGTTCCGCAGTGAAGCCGTGCACAAACACGCTGAGGATAACGGTACCTAAGACGATAGCTGCGATCTCAGAACGAACGGCGCCCAAAGCCGGCTCCTCGAGGGCGACGAGGACAAGGACGATTGAAGCAAGTCCTCGTGGGCCAAACCAACCGAGGAACAGCACTGAACTCCGCTGCAGTTTAGTTCCAATGAGTGAGAGCGCGACTGGCAGCATACGAATAACGGTAAGGCTTAAGATCGCATACAGTACGATTGGAGCGTTGACTGTGCCTAACAATGGAACGGTTATGACTCCGACGAGGAAGAAGACTATCAATAACAGAAGTTCTCCTTCTGCCTCGCTGAAGTCTGTGACAGCTCCCTCGACGGTTTTGACAACAGCTCCCGTGATGAGGCCTCCGACAAACGCGGCGATGAAGCCATTTCCCCCAATTGGCCCTGCTAAGGCCCACGCGAGGATCGCAAGTGCCATGAAACCAAGGCGCTTGAAGGTTCTTGTGATCCATCCACGTTGTGTGGCATGGTTGATCAGCCACCCTCCGACGTAACCGACAGCGACGCCGATTAACACGCCCAGACCGATCTGTTGCACGGCAACTGTCCAAAACTTGGGGGCGGCGATACCCCCCTCGATCGTGAGCAGCGCGAGAAAAACTGTGAGGAATGGAACCGACCCCCCATCATTTAGTCCGCTCTCGACGTTGAGTGCTTGACGAATCCGGAGCGGCACTCGCTTACTTGTGACGATAGCTTGGCCTAGTCCGGCATCGGTGGGGGCGAGGACCGTTCCCACGATAGCGGCTTCCCAGATCGTCAAGTTGGTAAAGAGAAGGGATGCGATGATGGCTCCGGCAGCAATAGTGAGGGGGAGGCCAATGATGAGGAGCCGCGCGGGCAGCGCCGCGTTCTTCCGAAGCACCTTCACGTTGATCCGCGACGCATCGGTGAAGAGCACCAGCACAAGTGCAAGCTCCCCTGTAAGGAGGAGAAACTCATTGTTAATCCCCTCGTTGATGAACGGAACGGCGACAGAGCCGATGAGCACTCCCGCGAGGATAAAAACCATAGGTGCTGTGACATCGAGCTTTTGCAGGCGACGCGAGACAAGAGCAAAGGCAAAGACGACAGCGGCAAATACGGCAATTTCGAGTTCATTCATGATAACTCTCCTCGCGTACGATGGTCATTCTCGTCTTAGCACTGGGGTGAGCTAATCACAGTATGGGGGGTCTCTGGAAGCCATTTTTAGTCCTTTAGAAAATGAAAACCCTTAAAGATTTTGATATTTTCCGCCTCGTCACGTCTCATCAGCTTCTAGGATGAACAGTTGTGAAGGAGAGATATCAGACTGTAGTTTCTTGACTCACGATGCTTTATTTGTGACGACCCATTCAAGTTAAGAGCGCGGCGCTCCATGACAGCGTTTATACTTCCGGCCGCTGCCGCACGGACACGGGTCGTTACGTCGCGCTGTGGCGAAGGCTTGCCGGAGCCGTCGCTCATCTTCGGTGGCATAAATTCGCATGATTTCGGCCGGTGCCCAGCCTTTGCGCAAGAGATCAGCCATGATCCGCATAGGTCTGTCGATGTGCGTGAAGAACGCTTTGTACCCCGCACACAGGTAGTTCAACCCGTATTCACCGTCGGGCGTCGTGATAAAGCGATTTTTAGGGCACTCCCCGTGACATACAAACCGCACGTGGCACTCGTGGCAGTAGCGAGGGAGCGTATCGTGCTTGGCAATGCCAAACGCTTGTTGCTTGTCTGACGCCACCAGTTCACGCATGGGGGTATCGAGAATATTGCCGAGCAGGTAGTTTGGTTCCACAAAGTGATCGCACGAGTACAGATCACCGTTATGCTCGAGTGCGAGTGCCGTACCACAGGTCGGTGCAAAGATGCACAGCGCTGGCGCAGCACCTGCCCACGCGGCTAACGCTGCGTCAAAGAACTGCACGTACATGCGGCCGACATCATGACGCACCCATTCGTCAAAAATGGTGATCAGAAAGCGCCCCCACTGGTCTGCTGTTACGGAGCGATCAGTGACGGTATCGCCTTCTTGAAACCCCGTCGCATTATCGCGCTCCACAATTGGTATGAATTGTATGAACTCTGCGCCTACTTCATCGCGAAAAAAGCGGTACACGTCCAGGGGGTGATCGGCATTTGCCGCATTGACTGTAGCAAGAATGTTAAATTCGACGCCGTGCTCACGCATGAGCGTTACAGCGCGCATGACACTATCGAAGGTTGGCCTTCCTTTCTTATCTCGTCTATATAGGTCGTGGAATTCCCGAGGCCCGTCGAGGCTGAGGCCGATAAGAAATTTGTTCTCGCGGAAGAAATCACACCACGCTTCGTTGATGAGCGTCCCGTTAGTCTGCAAAGTGTGTTCGACAGTCAGGCCCGGTCGCGCAGTCCGTTGTTCAAGTTCAATCGAGCGGCGAAAAAAGTCCAGACCCACGAGCATCGGTTCGCCCCCCTGCCACGCTATGGTTGCGACTTCTTGTTGTGCCGCCAAGTATTGGTGGAGGTAGGCTTCCAGTACGTCTTCCGTCATGCGAAAGTGGCTCCCCGGATAGAGTCGCTCCTTTGATAAGAAGAAACAGTAGGAGCAGTTGAGGTTGCACTTAGCACCGGTAGGTTTGGCCAAGACATGGAACCCTCGAGACGTACTCGTTGGTACGTCGGCATCCTTGTTTGAAACGGTTTTCGTCACGGTCGGTGTACCCCTAGGTCTTACTAATGACACTACATTATGCATTACAAATTTATTCGTCTCGTCATATATTAGTTATGTTCTAATTTTGAACAGTCCATTGTCCTCTTTGTTGTATCAAGATAGCCTGTGGATTAACTCCTCTGAGTTTTCATTCCTTATGTACAGTGCAATGTACTTTCTTATTTCAAAGTCGCCTTCCGTTTTCCAACCAGAAATTGCGGTCACTGAACGGTCGCGTGATGACGCCATGAAATTATAAAACAAAAGTAAAATGCGGTTGCGGCTGCCAGTCATTTGATGCTTTGCTGCCGTCATTACGTGCTTACTAGAGTATAATTTAGCACGAGGGTAATGCTTATAAACGTGCATCACGATGTAGGTTAAAGCTTCTGAGAACGAATTGCCACTGGTTTAAGGAGAGGGATGATTTAAGAGATAAAGATTGCATGTATGACTTGAAAAATTCCCTACGAGCCAGCAGGAGGCGTGTATACTACTATGGAAAAAGCTAGTTTCGAGGAGATGAAATGCCTAACACGCCAGAACACAATCTCATAGACGACCTACAATCCACGATCGATGCACATGGCTTGCAAATAAGTGAGGTACTCGGACAAGCTCGGCAGTTCACTACAGTTTCAGGGCTCGCTTTCGGTTTCCTATTGAGCATAGCAACTTCATCCGGCGGGGGCACTGTTACAAGGGTTATCGGACGTACTCTTATTGCTCTCGCACTTATCAGTACTGCTTCTGCGATCCTTATTTTTGCTTTGCCCGCTATATATACTCAAATCAGATTTCCCATGGATAAGAAGCATATATTGCGCTTCTACGTGTGGAGTCATAGGTTTATATTAAGCGGAATTGTATTTCTCAGCGTGGGTCTTTATTCCGCTGTGTGGTATGCCTTGGATCGTCTCATCCTTCTTGATTGGCCTGCTCCCATACTCGCAACAGGTATATTTGTAATCCCACTCACTGTATACGGACTGAGGAAAATTGGCAGTCCAATAGAACTTACATAAAAAGGTGGAAAGGGGCAACAATGAGGTGCGCCTTCACTATGGTGTGTGCATTTTATTTACACTCAACGCAGGCCCTTAGGATTTTTCATTCTACTGTTTCACTCGTAGTTACAATGCACTCCTTTTTTCAGTGTGATCACTAAGTAAGAAAGCACAATTCCGCATTAACACTCGGCTTTGCAGTTTAATCTTTAGGAAGGTCTTTTACTTTCTCTGCTCACAGTTGGTACTCGTAAAAGATCATTTTAGGCACCCTCTTAACCAAAGAGTCCGTTGAGGCCCTTACCCAGATTCATTGAGGCTAGTCCCAAAAAAATGACAAGCAACACTGGAGCGTAATGTTTCATATTCCAAGCTTTCCAACTGTCCAACGTTTGTGCCGCTTTGTCGCCTAAGACGAGAGAAGCTAACACTGGGATGGCGACGAGGATGCTACTGATGATTATGAAGATTATGAATACAGACAAGGAAGTGATATTTAGGGAACCACTTACTTGTGCTTGAACAATGGTTAAGGCCGCTATTACGGTGAGTGTGAAGTTTTTCGGGTACGCTGCCGAGAGTAACAAGCCTAGTCCAAACGCCTTAGTCGGGGTGGAGGTATCGACCATACTAACCCGTGTGAGCAGTTTCGGCTCGCCTGACCTCATGCTGATCCTCCATTCCATCGCAGCCAAGAACAAAAGAAGCACGCCGGCTAACAGTCTGATGATAGAGGCTCCTGTTGATGGTTCACTGCCGGGCGAAAAATTTTGCGTGCCGGCAATTAAGAGTACGGCGCCACCGATGACAATCAGGCCTAGGGTCCAGCCGAAGAGAAATACTAGGCTGTTGCTCTTTGCTCGTTTGGATAAGAGCATCGAAATAATGGCGATGATGGATAAGGGGCTAATCATGACGCCGATGGCTAGCGGCAGTACGTCGCCGATTGGATTTACCATATTAACCTCCTATAAAGACAAGGATAAGGTTCAATTGTCATAGCTATCCGATAGCTCTCAATAATAATTATACGTTTGGTCATCGATTTGATTATCATCATTGTATACAACCTATTCTTGCCGGTGGTTGGAGTAGTAGTTCAGATCTCACTAGGCTATTGGCTCTTCGAACAGTAGACACTCCAGCACGAGAACGAGTCGGGAATGGATCAAGCGAAGCAACCGCTGGGAACTTCGTGAAATTGTGGTTAGATGGCTGCGGCAACAAGGGGGCTCGGTTGGCTCGAGAAAGTAGATGAAGTAGTTTCCGAGCTGCCATTCCTGTAACGTGTAGGTGAACGGACGGTAGAATAATAGAATGGACGTGAAATAACACATGGTTGTCGCCATTGCAGTCATATCGAACTTTATCATCTTCTTCCTTGCAGGGTTTCTTATTTTAAAATCAACGGATGTGTTTGTGAAGGGAGCCGTTGAGGTTTCAGCCGCACTCACAATGTCAAAAGTTCTTGTCGGAGCCACTCTAGTCAGTTTAATTACAACGACACCCGAATTCGCTGTTTCCATGACCTCGAGTTATGTTGGTCAAACAGGTATGGCAGTGGGGGATGCTGTGGGATCATGCATATGCAACGTCGGGTTAATCCTCGCGGTTGGATGCGTTATTCAAGATATCACTATAAAGAAGGATGATGTCAAGTACCGAATCGCATACTTGATAGTGGCCTTGTCAGTGGCATACGTCTTTATGTCAAACGGGGTGATCAGCAGAGAAGACGCGGTAGTGATGTTAGCATTGCTCGTTATCTTCTTGATCCACAACTATAGTGTGGTCATAAAACACAAAAGAAGAGAACACGAGTTCTACGAACTACTTGATGATGCGATCGGCCCACGGAGCGACAAAGCCAGCTTACGAAAAGGGGGCATCTCTTTGTTATTCGGCGGCATAACAACTGTCCTTCTCGCGCAGTTTGGTCTCTTGGTATGCGGTTTGAATATTGCAACCTTATTTAATGTTCCACCTATTCTCATCGGGCTCTCTTTGGTTGCTGTAGGCACATCGTTACCAGACCTCTTTGTTGCGGTTGTATCGAGTCGGAAGCAGCACGGTGAAATCGCATTGGGCGATGTCATTGGTGCAAATATCCTGAATTTACTTGGGGTGCTAGGGATCGCGGCCTTGATCAGACCTCTACCTGTTGACACTCAGACATTAAACTTTAACATGCCGGTGACAATTGTTTTCACTCTTACTATGCTCATACTGGCGGGCAAATCGCTGCAATTCAGAAGAAAAGCAGGAGTTCTCTTATTAGGGAGTTACGTGACATACCTTATTGTATTGTTCGCTTTTGTATACCGGTAGCCGTTTGGTAGCATACATTCTGGTGGGTATGACTATCATCTTAAGTTCAGTGTGTGTTAAGCTGGCAGCGCCTGACCCAGCAGGCCGGATTTCATATATCATATCTAAACAGTTATCCTCTTAATAACAAAACCACGGGCAACGTTAATTATCATTTAAATCATTATACGATATTCGTAGCATTGAGGAGACGAAATAAGGCTGCACTTGTTCATCTTACTCTCTTTGCTACGAAATAGAGGTAGATCATGAAAATAAACGCTTCTGAATTAACAACACTGTTCAAAGCAGTGCTGCGTTATCACACGAGGTGGTGAATAATGCCTGAACCATGGAAAGGAAAGCTAGCCGTCGATGTCCGCGATGCCACGCCGGACTGGACGCCGTTCGTGCAGCCCACGGCTCCTGAAAACGCACCGAATGTGTTGTTCATCGTCTGGGACGATGTCGGATATGGTGCGATGGACGTCTTTGGGGGACCCATCAAGACGCCAACGATGCGTCGCATCGCCGAGAAGGGGCTGCGTTATTCTAATTTCCACACGACCGCTCTCTGTTCACCGACCCGCGCCTGCATTATGACCGGGCGTAATGCGACGAGCAACAACATGGCGTGTATTACCGAAGGGACAAATGGATTTCCGGGCAGCAGTGGTCGCATCCCCTTTGAGAACGGTACCATCGCTGAAGTGTTGAACGAACGCGGGTGGAATACTTACGCTCTGGGTAAGTGGCACCTGACTCCTGCGGAGGAAGAAGATGCTTCAGCGTGGAAGAACCGCTGGCCCCTCGGGCGTGGATTTGAACGCTTTTATGGCTTCTTGGGCGCTGAGACCAACCAGTGGTACCCCGACCTTACTTACGATAATCATCCTGTGGAACCCCCATACTCACCCGAGGAAGGCTATCACCTTTCGAAAGATCTCGTCGACAAGGCCATCGAGTTCATCCGGGACGCTAAGACGGTCGCACCAGACAAACCATTCTTCATGTATTTCTGCCCGGGGTGCGCCCATGCCCCGCACCACGTCTTCAAGGAGTGGGCTGACGAGTACAAGGGAAAATTCGACGTGGGCTATGAAGCGATTCGAGAGGGAATTCTCGTAAACCAGACGAAGTTGGGGATACTACCAGAGGACGTCGGACTCTCTCCCATTAACCCGCACGGAGAGCCAAGGATTAAAAGCCCTGATGGTAAGCCGTGGCCCCTGCTCGACTGGGTTCGCCCATGGGATTCGCTCAACGACGACGAGAAGAGGCTGTTTATCAGGATGGCAGAGGTGTATGCAGGGTTTGTATCGTATACCGATAACGAGATCGGCCGCCTGATTGACTATCTCGAAGAATCGGGTCAACTTGACAACACGATCATTGTTGTCGTCTCTGACAACGGGGCGAGCGCCGAGGGTGGCCCCAACGGTTCAGTCAACGAAAACAAGCTCTTTAACAACATTCCCGATACCATTGAAGAGAACGTAAAGCATATTGATGAGCTTGGCAGCACAATGACCTATAACCATTATTGTTCAGGGTGGGCGTGGGCATTTGATACACCCCTGCCCTACTGGAAGCGCTTTGCGGGCTATGAAGGAGGAACCGCGGACATGTGTCTCGTCGCGTGGCCACAGGGCATTTCGGCGCAGAATGCGGTGCGACATCAGTACATTCACGCCATAGACCTCGTGCCGACCATCTACGACCTTCTTGACATTGAACCCCCCAAGGTGCTCAAAGGGTATTTGCAAAACCGAATTGAGGGAGAAAGCTTCAAGAGCTCAATTGACGATCCGAGCGCACCCGAAAAAGAGACTCAGTTTTATTCGATGCTCGGCCAGCGCGCCATCTACCATCAGGGCTGGCTGGCGAATACCGTGCACCCTCCTCTTTCGGGATGGGGCAACTACGCCCGCGATGTGTGGGAGCTGTACAATCTGAAAGAAGACCGGTCGCAAATGAACAATGTCGCCGACCAGTACCCCGATAAATTGGAATTCCTCAAAGGGGTGTGGGGCTTCTCCGCCGGCGTCTACAACGGGCTGCCACTAGACGATCGCACACCGTTAGAAATATTGAACGTGCCTCGTCCGCAGCCATCTAAGCCACGAGACCGTTATATATACTATCCCAACACCGCAGGGGTGTCTGAGTCGGTTTCAGTCAATATCCGCGGTCGTTCATACGGCATAGCCGCAGGCGTGATCGTTGCCTCCACTGAAGCCGCGGGTGTGCTCTTCGCCCAAGGTCACTTCCTTGGTGGTCACAGTCTGTATATTAAGGAGAAGAAGCTTCACTACGTCTACAACTGGCTCGGGGAAGACATACAAAAAGTCGCCTCAAACGTCGAGATTAGCACCGGCCGGCATGTCTTCACTGCGGAATTTAAGAAGACGGGCCAAGACCCACAGACTAAGAGTGCTCTCGGTACGCTCACCCTCTACATTGATACCGAGCAGGTGGGACAAGCTGAGATCAAAACGCAGCCTGGTGCCTTTGGCCTTTCAGGCGGGGGGCTCTGCATCGGCCGCGACCCGGGGTCTCCGGTCTCACCTGACTACAAGTCACCATTCACCTTCACCGGGGGCACCATTGATAGGGTGGCGATAGATGTCGCAGGCGAACCGTACATTGATCATGAGGCAGAGGTCAAGGCGTGGCTCTTGAGAGATTGATGGCTATCGATTAACCCGTTGGGGCATCTGCTCTACCGTAGAAACTCTGCACTGTGCCAGAGGAGAGCTTGAATTCTAATGGGCCAAAGGTGCCTAGACCACACGACTGTAGGTTCGCGCCCGTACCTTTATTAATATGCATATAGTCCTACTCGGCGCCAGAGTTATCAGAACGATTTTCCTAGGGGCGGAGATGGAGGACTTGTGCCTCCACTCTCATCATAATCAGCTCCCCAAATCCTGCCTTTTTATTCATAATCATCCGGAGGCTCCGTGGGCGATGTTAGCGTGTTGCGCGGCCTCGTGCAGCTTTTTCTCGTCCTCTGAAGCAGCGGGTGTTAGGTCGAAGACCACTTTCTTAACCGTGCCAGTGAAAGCATAGGGAGCCTTGTCCTCATACGTCAGGTCAACGACCAGACCGTTGTCACGGCCTATGTCCATACCGGCATAGGTCGAGAAGGCTAGAGGCACCGTTCGCGGGATTCTACCTTCACCGATCTTCTTATCGTTCACGAACATCGTGACCTGCCCCCCGGTACCGGGTTTGGGTTCGTCGGCTACGAACTGCATGCGCACAGTGATGTCGCCCGTTGGGATCTTCTCAGTGGCGGTCTGCCTGTAGGACTCCACCCCGAGGAACGAGTAGGTATGGTTCAGCATTCCTTTGTCGTCGATCCACAGGCCGAACCCACCGATGAAGTCGGCATTTGCGACGATCACGCCCTCTGCGCCGCCGTCAGGCACATTGAGCTCTGCCTCGATGGAGTATGACCGCCCGTAGACGCGCGGGATCATACCGCGCTGCACGTTCTGGACGTCACCGGCGAAAGCGAACCGAGTGACCGTAGGCATCGGTGGCAGAATGCCGAAGAATGGGGATAAGCCCCCGAGTAGCGGCAGCGCCCTGTTGCGCGCGGCCTCTTTCCACCACAGGTCCTGCAGCTCTTTGATCTTGTCAGGGTGCTTAGCGGCGACATTCTTGGCTTGGGAAAAGTCCTCAGGCAGGTAGTAGAGTTCCCAAACGTCTTTGTCTGGGTGCCA
>CAYYMO010000016.1:0-6070 GCA_964472955.1 uncultured Methanomicrobia archaeon
AAGTAAAACTGCAGGGAGATTCACCAAGTCGAAAATATAAGCAAATTAACAGCTATCGTCACAACGTATTATACTCACACTAAGGGCAATTCACCGTACGAGACCTTACGTAATTGGATATACCCAAAGACAAACCAACCGCTCAGGGGCGACAAACGGACAAAACAGATGTCTTTAGCTCCTTTCCATTCAACCAGTGGTTCATCTCCAAATTTGCGACTAAAATACCTGAAGCCGGCTTATGGCAGGACGCCCAAAATCCTATTTTAAGACAAGAGGGTCACAGCTAATCAACACCGAATTCTTAAATCTATCGCATTATGGACGTACACGTCATACCATAAATAAACTTTAGCAACGATACCGTTATTAAGAGCATAGTTGACATAAAGTGTCTATAGAAACTTGAATCAGCTAGTAGAATTAGAAAGAGGTTTACGACCTTACATTGTTAAAAAAAGGTGGATAACAATGAAGCAAGAAGTGGGAACAACAAAACTGGAGAATTTAACCCCGTCAACGTTTTTGGATTACCTGCGTCAAAGTGATGGTGTAGATGTAAAAATCACAACAGTAAATGGCATGTCATATAATGGACTATTACGATCAATTGATGAGCATATGAACGTCACTTTGTTCTGTCGCGATTATCGAGACGTAGAATTTTCCGCTTCAGTCAAATTAGTGACAGAATCATTAACATACATCAAAGGAAGTGAAATTGAAAGCATCAGCACTGTAATACGTATCTATCAAAAAGAAAAATGAAGTAATTACTGACAAGACGGTACACTTTAATTTGTAGAATTATCTTTGAATATCTTTAAAGAATTCTCCCTTCCTTTTCAAATGGCAATCCAGAAAAAATGGCAGTATGATTTGAGAAGCTGTCCGTGCAAAAAATTGATATTGAATGAATTCCTTACGCATAACAGCTATTAGAGAGAGGCAGTATGAAACAATATGAATTTGTAGTAAAACTTCTTGCAGCTTGTGCGGTATTCTGTATACTTAGCGTGATTAGCGCAAATGCAGCAATAAGCGATTTAAATACAGCCAACAAGACAATTCATGTCAACACTCGTGGTGTAGCAGCGCCGCAAGTACAGTGGGAGCAGACGTTTGGTGGAAGTGCGAATAGCACTGGACGGGGGGTTCAACAGACTAATGATGATGGGTATATAATTACCGGTTTTACTCAATCCTCTGCCAATGAAAGCCAAAAAGTCTACCTCCTTAAAACTGACTCTTTTGGAAAAAAGCAGTGGGATCAGACGTTTGGTGGAAATATCGGGAATGGTACAGGACGAGCTGTCCGACAGACCGTAGATGGTGGGTACATAATTGTTGGGCAAACTGATTCTTTTTCAATTGGTAAACTTAAAGCCTATCTCATCAAGACTGATTCGTCTGGAAATAAGCAATGGGAGAAGACATATGGCGGAAATGCAGTGAACTACGGTGCTTCTGTGCAACAAACTACGGATGGTGGATATGTATTTGTTGGGTCGACTGTAGTGGATAGCATGCCATTAGTTTACCTTGTCAAGACCGATTCGTCTGGAAAGGTGCAATGGGAACAGACGTTTGGCAACGGCATCCAAAACTTCGGTAACTCAGTCTGGCAGTCCGCAGATGGTGGCTATATTATCGCTGGAGCCAAAGTGCAATCTTCAGACCAAGTTTATGCTTATCTAGTCAAGACTGATTCGTCTGGAAGTATGCAGTGGGATCAGACGTATGGTGGAAAAGGGTTTAACTTCGCGACGTCTGTTCAGCAGACAACAGACTCTGGGTATGTGATCGGTGGAGTGACAAACTCAAGCGGTCCAAATCAATATTTCTACCTCGTAAAAACTAATTCTTCTGGAGCGAAGCAGTGGAATCAGACGTATGGCGGAAAAGGCCTTAACCTTGCACATGCAGTCCAACAGACTACCGATGGAGGGTACATTATGGTTGGGGATACTTTTGTAGGCGGAACAAGTCTTTTGACTGCTACTGGCTCTCACGGATATCTAGTCAAGACTGATTCGTCTGGAAGTATGCAGTGGCAAGAAACATTCGGTGGAAATGGGAATATTAGCGGCCAGGATGTCCAACAGACTAAAGACGGTGGGTATATTATTGTTGGATCAACAGACTCCGGCCACGCTAGCCGATTGGATGTTTACCTCGCAAAATTTTAGTTCGAAGCTGCTCCATGTCAACTTCCATCTACTCTCTCCCCCGCCCCCCACAGCCATCTCTCTTTATAACTGGCATCAAAGGTGCCTTGATCAACACTAACCTCGGGTGCAGCACCTGCAAAGGGTAACGCAAAACGTGTTTATTATATCACATGTTCTTTTTCTACAACCGAGGTAACAGAACTTCGTTGTGCAACAATTGACTCCTACCAAAGTACTTTTTGGAGATTTCATTGCAAAAATACAACATAATAATCTGACAAAATCGGCGCCCTGTTTATAGCACGCCTTATACTGAAGCCCATCGACTATACGACATCGTTTTGTAGGGAGTAATGATCACAATGTCTATGCCCTCGGTAAGCCTTAGTAGCGAGCTTAACAAATTTAAGACATTCGACTATGTGTTTTAACGGAGGCGTGAGTGTTCATGTAATTAACATAAAATTTTCATTTAGGCTTGCCAGCGCTATCCTGACAACCTTAAGAACCCCAAACGTACCAGTTCTCCGGATAAATGTACTCTACATCGTGGAAACCACGCATATCTTTTTATTAAGAGTGTGATTGTTATGGTGTCAAAAATGGGCGATGAATCAACAATTTGTAATCATTTCTTATGATACTTTCCGTAAATAAGTGCGTAATCCAACGTATTACTTTACAGGTTAACATCGGTTATATAAAGTCGTTGAATCGTTCATTCTTCTAATCAAGTTTATTAAAAAAAGATAATTCAACACTCCAGTACTAGAAATCTAATAGTTTAAATAAAAATAATTTTATAACAAGAGCACCTATAATAGCTAATGAAAATATAACAAACAATACACGCAGCAAAAACTACGACAACGTGAGAAGCAACAATAATGACAGCAGAAGCGAGAGACAAAACAATAAATAGGGGGCCCCAACAGACAAAGCCCCAACAGACAAATATGACGACTCAAATAGAAGCAGAAAAGCGATTAATTCACGTAATTCCAGTTCCAAATGGCTATGTAACATTCGACTGTATTCTAGAGACTGAAGGCCTAGAAAACGAACTGCTCGAGAAATATTCAAAATTGAAAAGTGCCCGAGATGAGATTATCAGTGAATTACAGTTCGTGAACAACTCAAATTCACTAGACGACGTTTCTTTAGAACAGCGAATTCAAGCACTTAAAAAACAACTATATAACGTACAGAATGAGTTTTACGCTACAAAAGAGCTTTATTTTTGCGTTAGGAGAGCTTTGAACTCGAGTCGATTTGTTTTGCCTGAACACTATATGAATCTAGAAGACTGTTGGATTGAAGCGGTATTAGCGACTTTAAGCGGAAAGCACGTTAGAATAAAAGGTGTTGAAACCAGCAATCCTCATTTAGTAATACGATGTGCACTATCAAAGATTTTAGGTCAACCTCAGGTCATCAATGATCGGTCATTGTAGGAGATTTAATTAGCCATCACAACTCCGAGATGCATTTCGTTTATTCTTACGTAACGATTATCGTATTACGATTGTTCTTGACCCCAATTCTTCATTAAAGTTTATAATTGGTTTTTAAAGATCAAAGCGGTATCGTTTAAAGCCAGATGGTGGATTCCTCTATTTAATAATTAACTTAACTTATTTTGTTGCACGTTTGTTCGTAACGTTAAAGTGTCTGAAATGCATGCATGCATGACGAATGACGAAAGCTGAATTACTTGTTAAAGATTTAAAAGATAAAGACTGGAGAGTAAGAGCTGACGCGGCATATGAACTTAGAAATTTCACGGAAGACGTAGTAGTAGACGCTTTAATTCTCGCTTTAAGTGATGAGCAACTAGACGTTAGATGGAAAGCCATCGAATCCCTTGGGATTTTAAAAAATGAAAAAGCAGCAAAATCCCTTATTTCCCTTTTAGACGATGCAAATGAAATCGTCCGAATGGCGGCAGCAGTAGCTCTTGGGGATATCAAGAGCTCAGAAGCAGTAGACCCGCTTGTATGGAAATTTAGAAGAGATAACAATAACAAAGTTCGTAGACATATTGCCGAATCGCTTGGGATGATAGGAGATAAAAAAGCAGCAGAGCCACTCCTCCAAGCGTTGAATGATAAAGATGTTTATGTTAGGTGCTATGCAGCAGAAGCGCTCGGAAAAATAAAAGATACAAAAGCAGTAGAGCAGCTAATTAAAAGTTTAAAAGATGCTGACGATGGCGTTAGAATCTGCTCTGCAACAG
Organism: uncultured Methanomicrobia archaeon; assembly: GCA_964472955.1. Lineage (GTDB taxonomy): Archaea > Halobacteriota > Bog-38 > Methanoflorentales > Methanoflorentaceae > DASPRZ01. Next base: position 4,408 of record CAYYMO010000016.1, read on the forward strand.
CCCTTGTTCAAATCGGAGAGGAAGCAGTAAAACCTCTTACTTTAGCTTTGCTAAATAAAAACGAAGATATACGGAGTTGGGCAGCATTTACTCTTGGAGAGATACGAGATCCGAAGGCCGTAGAACCACTAATGTGGGCTTTAAATAATGATGATGGTGATAGCGTTCGAAAGTATGCAGCAGAATCTCTTGGTCTAATAAAGGACAGCAGAGCGGTAGATAGTTTAATCCAAGCTTTATCGGATACGAGTGAAGAAGTTCGAAGAAAGGCTGCTGCATCCTTGGGAGTGCTTGAAGATGCTCGGGCGGTAGAGCCGCTCAAAAAAGCGCTTAAAGATAAAGATGACGAGGTCCCGTGGTATGCCGCCGAAGCTCTGGGAAATATGAGAGATGAACGGGCGGTGGATGCGCTTGTTGGAGCTTTACAGGATGTGCGATCGCGCGTTCGATCAAAAGTCTTAGAAGCACTTGTAAAGATCGGCGACCCAGCAGTGGGGCCTCTTATCAGCACTTTAGAAAAAGATGAACCAACTCGTGTTTATGCCGCCGAAGCTCTGGGAAATATGAGAGATGAACGGGCGGTGGATGCGCTTGTTGGAGCTTTACAGGATGTGCGATCGCGCGTTCGGTCAAAGGCGGCGTGGGCCCTCGGAGAAATAGGGGATAAAAGGACGATAATACCGCTCTCTACTGTGTTAAGCGACAACATTGATGAAGTGCGAATTAGTGCTATTGATGCCCTCATAAAGATAGGAAATGAAAGCATAGTTGCGCCATTAATACACGCGTTAGATGATATTCCTATTATAAGAGAGAAAGCTGCAAAAGCGCTCGGAGAGATTGGAGATCCCGTGGCACTGGATCCTCTGGCTAACGCTTGGAGGCGTGAAGAAGACGAGACGATTCGCCAAACTATGTATGAAGCTTTGAAAAAATTATAGATAAGAAATAAAAATACATTACGGGGATTTCTTCGATCTTTCTAGGCGGTGCTAAGAAAAAATCATCGATCCACAAGATCATATACGGTTTTGTCCCACTTTAGAGTTCACGCTTTTGGCTAGAATTCTTAACATTCTAATGCCCGTTTAATAACATTACAACAAGAGCCATTACTCTGGCCGCGAAAGCGCTTTATCAACGACTATCTCGCGCGATTCTTGGGATAATAACAATTTGAAGCGTTAAGTCTGCTCACCATTACGTGACGATGTGATATGCATAACGACATAAAAACATTGCTTAAAGATTCAGGGGTACTGGTACGTCGCACAGACCGTGGCGGTTCTCAAGGAAATAAGATGAACGTTTAATACCTCTAAATAGAAGACTTTTCAACACGACAACAAAACACCACTTTGTATGCTCGACCTCGACCATCAATGTTGTCTTCAAATTATTGGCGTTTATTAAGTTTTAGATCTTTGAGCTTTCACTGTTTTACTTAGGACAGACTGACAAACTCTATTGTACTTCAGTCAGTTACTGACAATAATAACTCAAATTTTATTATTCAGGAGCACCCTCAATACAGTAATAATAATCACTCAGATCATATTCTACCCAAACTGGGCAAACGTCGCAGGGACAATGTATCCTCTGCGGCACCTTTTCACTTTTGCCTATGGAACAAAATAATGTTTTGCTTAGGTTCCCTTGATTG
>CAYYMO010000017.1:0-4164 GCA_964472955.1 uncultured Methanomicrobia archaeon
ATTAAATGAAAAGAGAATAGAAAATTGAAAACGTAACCAAAATGAGAAGTTGAGAGTTGGTAAAAATTACTGATCGGTATTGATAATATTTTACGATAAACTAATAATCACAACCATAATAGATTTGAAACTCCAGTTAAAATGCAATATGTAGTAGTACGCCGGCTACTGACTCCACAGTAGCCGGCTTTTCACATGGTCGATTGACCATCATACATTCATTTTTGCCGGTACTGCGTTTCATTTGTGTTTTTTATTGATCAACCCCCATTCAATTTATGAATGTGAATATGATACAATTCTATTTTAGAACATGCTCATAATACTCTATCCTACTATTATATTAGTTTTTCACTATTATATCGCAGATTCGCAAGTCATACTTAAGCTTAAGTGGCATACTTGGCGCGACTATTACTAATTTATTGTTAACGTCCGTCTGCTTCTTATATTCTAGTGCTTACTCCACTATTAGTTCAACGTTTATTACGAAAAAGGGAGAACCTCAGTACGAAGGCAATTGAAGAGGTTCGTTGTACGCTATAATTTTAAGTGCAATTTTCGTAAAAAAGCATCTCAGAGAGAGAAATACTTTTTCGATGCTTGCAGAGCTGTTATAAAGAGTACGCTAATACTAACAGCAGATTGAAGTGATAACCAACAGAATTGACCTATCCTATATAATGATAAATAAGACTAAGCGATGTTCAGATATCATCTCGAAAAAAGAAAAGCAAAAAAGTGAATTGATAGGTGGATCAGAAAATAGAGATGAAAATAACATTCTCTTAATATCAGAAAATGATTCCGATGCAATTCTAGAATGCTCCGACATGTCTGATAATGACACGGAACTTGATGGAAATGCAACCTCTTACTTAACACAATTAACTTGCCTGAAGTATAATTTTGTCAAAGTAATATCAGATGTTCCAACTTTTGAAGGAAGCGACGAACAGTGCTACACACTGAAAACGGGTGATAGAGTGATGGTACCTATAGATCAGGCAAAGATACTCTTCAACCGAGGGATGGTTGTTTTAGTAGACAATTTTGTCAGAGTCAAAAATAACAGCTAGTGAAATTGACGTGCTCATGAATGTTATCGGGATTAATCGATACGCTCTTGTTTGTTTTTAAAATTAACTTGAACTTAATAAAATCCTAACTCCCTAATAGTGCCTAGCTAGATTAAGAAGTTACCATTGCGTTTCTTTATGCAAAACTTTCATTAAATAAAGAAATTTGAGGCGGTTCTTTCTTTTAAAATATACGCAGCATCCGCAGTCACAACGAATACTTTCTAAGCAAATAATAATGCTAAAAAATCATACTCTGCTCTGCATCAACACTCAAAGTTTAAAAAAATCGGTGAATATTATAACGCATTCGACGTCATCAATATCTTAGGGCAACTTTTTCGTCTGTAATTTAATCTTATCAATTAGTCTTTTTCGATGTTCATCCATCTATAACATTTTCATTTTGACTCAATCTAAAGACTGAAAAAGTCTTGTAATATTTACCTTACGTTTGTGGTTCTATTATGTACTGAGGCGGAACTTCTTCATAATTACATTTTAAGTCAAAGAGGTCTGTTATGAAATGTGCAAACGTATTTGTAAGGCTTTATAAAATAACGTCGCGTAACTAGTCTCCATATCTATTACATTTAACTTATGAGTTGTAACGAAAGTATCCACGCCTGCGAAAGGTTCTTGCTGGTTCTATATGTCACGATCACAAAACTTTGTTACGATAAGCCTAGCTATGTGGACAACATGTCGCGACTACCACAGCACGTGACAGTAAATAAGTTAATTATAACGTACATTCGTCAGCAGCAAAGAAAAGTGCTATGAGATTTTATTTCAAATCAAATTAAAATGTAAATTAATATTCTCTCTTTGTATTTTGCAAAGTTTAACGTTGAAGAAAGTTCCGTTTCAAGTTTGAAAGACATAATAATGATAGGTTCTACAACAACTGAAATCGTAAGGATTAAGATAAACTGGGAAGGATTCGGTTAATATGAAGCAAGGAGTAGTGGGCAAATCAATTACTACGCAGAGTGGCGTAGACATAGGAAAAATAAAAGACGTTATTATCGACGTTGATACTAAAGATATCTCAATAGTCGTGTCAAAAGGCATATTAAAACGCGATGAAGTAATCCATTGGTCTAAAATAGTCTCGATTGGAGATAGAATAATCGTTTCAGATGACGTCATTAACGAAATCAGTCAAAAAGTAGCAGACTGATTGTTTTATAGTAGCGAGCACCCGTGTAGCATTAAAAGGCAAAAGCGGAGAGTGAAATAAGAAAATCAGAAGGGCAGAGTTTGGTGAATGACACGCGCATGAAAATGTGAATTTTTTTAATTTGTATCAATTAAGAAGATCGCATCATCGTTTGATGATCTTTCTTACCAGTGGCATTGATATGTCAATAGCACCTTCTGGGCATAATTCCTGGCAGCAGAAGCACCGAATGCATTTGTTATAATCGATGACTGGTGCGGAGGCTTTCACGAATTTTATGGCTTGGGGTGGGCAATCCCTTACGCATTCACCGCACTTTTTGCATTTAAAAGCTTCTATACGAGGTTTTACTGCGATAAGAGTCTTTAGTATATTAGTCATGAAAAGAGGTACTCGACTCAGCCCCATCGTTGTCGGCTTTTTAAAATCTTTCATAATGAGTGGTTCAACCTTCTCACCAAATATCGTGATTTCCCTTAGACTGTTTGGTCCGATGCCTCGTTCATTTGCCATTTTTACTGTCGGCACTATCATAGGGTCGAAACCCGCAAGTGTAACAGCAACGTAGTCCATCGCTGTACAGCTTTTACTCGCTAGGAGAAGCCCGATGTTCTTTGGATTGCCATTTGAGGGGCCTGCCCCTTCCATGCCAACAACGGCATCCATAATACTGATGGTCGGTGTGTACATCTCGTGTAAGTCGAGCAAAAGTTCAGCAAACAAGTTTACATCTTTGGCCGTGTGCAAGTGATATTCGGGCTTGAACATCCCTGGGATATACCCGTAAAGGAGCTTTACAGCCCCTGTATAGTAGGTCAGACTATGTGTTTTTAGTTTAGGGAGCCCTATAATCACATCTGCTTCCGTGATAGCTTTGGACAGCGTCAGCTTTTTGAATGTTTTTGCCTTAAGCGAGCACACGTCTATGGTAGCCTCGTCGAACCGTACGCATCGGCATCCGGTCTCGTCGATGACCTTTTGTATACCAGTCTTTTGCAATAACGATTTATATGACGAAACACTACTGCCGCCGCCTGGTGAATCTCCTAGCGTTATTGTCGCTCCTAGCTCCTGCCCCATTGTAACGACAGCTCTTACGACCGCAGGATGCGTGGTAACAGCAGCTTCAGGAGGCTTTGCAGAGAGCAAATTCAATTTAATCAGTACGCGGTCACCTTCCTTGATAACGCTTCTAAGTCCTCCTAATGGAGCCAGACTTGATTCTATTGCATTCCTGACTTTCTCATCATCATAAGAATCGCACTTTATAATAGAGACTTCATATGCCATAACTGACGTACATTGGTATATGGTTAGGTAACTATATGTTTTCTGTCTAAAGTTTAAAGAAAAGAGTGCCAAATGAAAATAATAGAACATTCCAAAATTAATAAAAAGCCCCGTGGTCACGGCAGATGTTCCAGCTAACTAAAGTATGTAAGCAGTTTTCATTTAGTGAGTTTACTATTTATTTAAGTCTCGAATTTCTTTAATCAAAAGAGCTTCAAGAACTCTCAATACTTTATTATGTGTGTATGTGTAATTAGATTACAGCAAAAAGGTATAATTCACACTTCGATCTGACTGTAATTAAAAAAGTAGCGACATCGTTCGTGCCAAAAAAATCTGCTGTAAGTAAATACGAGAATTATAGGCACTATGTTGTAGACCATGTATCATGAGGTTTGAACTAGATGTAAAATGTTTAGCGCTAAGCGACACGCCAGCACAAAGTACCTTGTTACTGGTTCTAGCAGTGTTTGCTCCCCGTTTATAGAGTTAAATGGTTATACTTTCCGATTTTTCAGTAGAACGTTTGAAGAATTGTAACTTTCATATATCGCGCGTCGTTGTTTTTTTTACAAATATAAGAAAAAGAAAGGATAAAAGAGAGGGAGGCGG
>CAYYMO010000018.1:0-3851 GCA_964472955.1 uncultured Methanomicrobia archaeon
ATCATCTGTTACTCTTCCCGACCTTCGATAACGATCTTCGCGATCTTCCATCATGGCAAATCTATTTTGACTATTTTCGTTAAATAAAAGGAATAATGCGAGTGCAAAGAGAGCAATTATTGGGAATGTTACAAACATCCATGTCGGGATTGCGAACCCTCCCCGCGAGCTTCCCTCAAATTGAGTCACATTTGAAGTATTCGAAAGTGGGATACCTATTGTCGTTGCATTTTCTGTACCTGTAGGTGACGTTGAATTGCTCACTAGTGACGTAGTGCTAGTTGCCGGTAATGGCGACGGTGAATTTTTTGGAGGGCTTGCTGACGGAGATGGAGATGGTTGCGCTTCGATAGAGAGCACTGCAGCGTTCCAATTATAATAATAAGTCGGCTGGATAGCAGAGTTTGTATCCTTATATATATACGTTTGTACGGAATATCTACCAAACGGTAGATCTGGGATTGCATAAAAGAGGTCCTTCTGATCGTTTTGACTAAACGTCACGCTCCGTGACCCTTTATACATCAAATATCCATATTTATCCACAACAAGTATATCCACTTTTGTGCTCGGCATCGCACCAAAATTTTTTATTGAAACCTCTATTGTGTGATTATCTACAACTGCCGTCTTGACATATACTGGCTCTGCCTTTACTGGCATAATTATACAAGTTACTAGCAATACCGTAATCGAAAGCTTGACAATAGTTGACATTTGTATCCCGAGATCACACTTAGTAATATTACATGAAAGTACGATGCAATAGTTAAGTGTTTTGTTAACGTCGCAAATCGAAACACGATCTCTCAAACTAGTCATCGAGATACCTTCTCTTTTTGTAAATCCCATTATAGTATCGTTTGAAAAAAAAAGCATCAAGCTGAAGAACCTAAAAACAGAATTAGCACGGATGGGCCGCTTATAAATCGTGCTATTTACGAAAATTGAATTTAACGCACATATAGAACGTAACAGACAACAAACGTATATAATTAGGAGATACAACGAGAGAATAAAACAACGGACAAACTTTTCAGCTTTTTTAAATAGTTCAGAAATCTTAACAAAAATTCAAGATCAGCTGCTGCAACAAAAAAAGAACAAATCGAAAGTGCAGGCCTTGTTTGATTTAACGAATATAGCTTTTGAGGATTGGGTCAATATCACCAAGTGTTGCATTTAGACATTTAGCCTCGCGCAAACTGGCCGGCTCAACTGCTTACCGATTTATATCGTAAACTAGCCTTCTAACCCTCTTACCAACAGAATATGGCGCCACGTAGCGTATATAATCGCAAAAGACATTTGCATTTCATAGGGCGAATATACAAAATCGCTTTAATCGTATTAATTGCAAGGCGATCCACATCTTAAGGAGTGCAAATTTCTGATAGGAGTGGTTCAATATTAATGTGCTCACGATATCATTTCAGTTCCATTTCAGCTATGAGCGCATCACGATGTCCTGTGCTATTTAAGCTTGCAACTATGCCCGCGCTATTCATTTTGGAAAGATTTTTTTAGCCTCAAACCGGCCGTTTACTCGCGCATCGTACTCCCTTTATAATAAGCTGAATCGCCAAGGTACTCTTCAATTCTCAATAACTGATTATATTTCGCATTGCGATCACTTCTCGCCGGTGCACCTGTTTTTATGAATTCAGAACCTAAGGCTACTGACACATCTGCGATCGTAGTGTCCTCGGTTTCACCAGATCTATGGCTTACAACTACTGAATAGCCGTTCCTAAACGCAAGGGTTGCGGCGTCAAATGCTTCTGAAATGGTGCCTACTTGGTTTAACTTCAAAAGAAGTGAATTCGCGGCACCCATTTCGATCCCTTTCGCTAACCTATCTGTATTTGTAACAAAGATATCGTCTCCAACAATGACATCTGCTGAAAGTCGAGAAGTTAAACGTGCAAAGTCATCATAGCCGTCCTGTTCAAATGGGTCTTCAATAAGAACTATCGGATAACTAGTTACAAGCTCTTCATAATAATCCATCAGCTCGACGTTTGAGAGCGTTTTCCCGTCTATTGTATATTTGTCGGCTTTAAAAAATTCTGACGCAGCGCAGTCCATACCAAGACGAATTTTCTCATCGTACCCTGCAGTATGTACTGCCTTTATGATTGCATCAAATGCCTCAGAAGTTGTCGTTAGATTGGGGGCGAACCCCCCTTCATCCCCTACATTTGTCGCTCCAGGCCCATAACTTTCACGCAATACATTTGCTAACTTGTGATATGTTTCAACCCCCATCCTTAGGGCTTCAGAGAATGTTTCTGCTCCTATTGGTATGATGTGAAATTCTTGGATTGAAAGCTTATTACCGGCGTGCCGCCCGCCGTTTATAACATTCATAATAGGCACGGGGAGGGTATATGCATTGGAACCACCAAGGTACTGGAACAACGGTACATCAATAGAATTCGCCGCTGCTCGAGCTGCCGCAATCGACACTCCGAGAATGGCATTTGCACCAAGGTTAGACTTATTTGGCGTGCCATCTAGCTCAGTTAACAATCTATCAATATCCCTCTGAGCTCGTACATCAATCCCCACAATGCAATCTGAGATGATATTATTAACATTATTGACTGCTTTGGCTACTCCTTTCCCTCCATATCGACTCTCTTTGTCTCTAAGCTCTAATGCTTCATTTGCTCCAGTAGAGGCTCCTGAAGGCACCATTGCTCGCCCAAAACCACAATCAGTGAAAACCTCTACTTCAACAGTGGGGTTTCCTCTCGAATCAAGAATTTCCCTGCCTCTCACGCGCTGTATTTCAAACGTGTTACCACCACCCTCAACTGGCACTAAATTACTAGAATATCATAAGATATTTGCCTTAAATCATTTGCCCTTTGATCGGGTGATATTTTGTATAAATCGTAACCATGGCTACCATGTTTTTCGTAAACTGAACGAACCTCCTCGAATCGCTGTAATTTACAAGCCACTGTTGCTTTACAAAAAGTTATGATTTTTATAAGCAAAAGCACAACAGCAAATTAGCAAAAGACAAAATTCAGATACCAATGGTATCACCTTAGACAATTAAAAGAAGGACGAGACGCTAGATAATTGCTATACGCCACACAAAAGATTTAACCATTAAACCGACCTCCTATATGCATTAAAATGATAGGCAAGCAGTTCAACAAAGACAGATTCATTTTTGGGATCAGTTTTAATGTTTTGATTCTAGGGGTTGTAAGCTTATTCGCTGATATGAGCACTGAGATGATCTACCCCTTTGTACCTCTTTTTCTCATAAACGTGCTCGGTGCTTCTTTTATCGACGTAGGGACAATAGAAGGTATTGCTGAAAGCACAGCCAGCATTTTTAAAGTTGTTTCAGGATATATTTCAGACAAGTTTGGAAAGCGAAAGCCTCTTGTGTATTCAGGTTATGGGATTTCAGCCATAGCAAAACCCCTGCTTGCTTTGGCTACTGTGTGGCAACAAGTTCTAGGACTGAGGTTCATCGACCGCCTTGGAAAGGGCGTCAGAGATTCAGCACGGGACGCAATAATTTCTGATTCAGGCGGAAAAGGCGCAGGCAGATCGTTTGGGTTCCAGCGATCACTCGACTCGTTAGGCGCAATAATAGGTCCGCTTATTGCAGCATCTTTATTCATTTATTTAAGCTATAGGGGGCTATTTCTGCTTGCCTTTATTCCAGGGCTTTTCGCAACGTTACTTGTAGTGTTTTTCGTGAAAGATACTGCGGTCGGAATGTCAGATGGCCGTGTGTATCAAATTTCATTTAAATCATTCGATAAAAACTTTAAAATCTTGCTCATCGGACTCGGTCTCTTTTTTATCGGAAATTCGAGTGA
>CAYYMO010000019.1:0-4023 GCA_964472955.1 uncultured Methanomicrobia archaeon
AGAATTCTATGAGACCTATCTTAGGACCAAAAATATAGGTCCTGTCATTTCTGTAGTTGACCATAATAGACAGGACTTGATCGCTCTTACGTCTCTCTTCTCAAAACTGTGTGAGGGATGGGGATAACGGTAGAACGTGTACTTGGGGCGCTAGAGGAGGGACCCCGGTACAAGGACAGGATAGAGCATATCGAGGTGTTACCAGCAAGAGAACCGACGTACGGAGAGATAAAAAGAGAGCTACCAATAATTCTTCGGCAGTACCTAGCGAAAAAGCGAATTACCCTTTATCAACATCAATGCGATGCACTCAATGCGTTGCGGTCCGGCAAGAACGTGGTAATTACAACGCCAACAGCATCAGGAAAGACACTGGCGTTCAACGTTCCAGTTTTTGAAACGTTGCTCCAAGATGAATCTGCTACAGCCCTCTACCTCTATCCTACAAAAGCGCTCTCCAACGATCAACTAAAAGTAATTAAAGAGTTTGAACGGCTAAGTGGGACTCAAATTCATCCGGATGTATACGACGGCGATACCCCTACGAGTAAACGACCCAAGATTAGAGAGACGGCACGGATAGTAATAAGCAATCCGTATGAACTTCACCATGTCTTACCTTGGCATTACAAATGGCAAAAGTTCTTAAGCAATTTGAAGTTCGTCGTCATTGACGAGGGACACATCTATCGAGGTGTTTTTGGGTCAAACGTCGCATTTCTATTGCGAAGATTGCGAAGATTATGTAACCTGTACGGTTCTGACCCTCAGTTCGTCTTGTCGACGGCCACGCTCGCGAATCCCATTGAACTCGGTGAGAAGTTGGTCGGATGCAGCTTCGACCTCATTGCTCAGGATGGATCACCAAAAGGAAAGAAATACTTTATCTTTTACAATCCCTACTTCGACGGGGGTAACAGCGGCGAGTACTCTACCCACCAAGAGACGAAAAGTTTGCTCCTGTTTTTTGTGCGGAGTCACCTCCAAACGCTGTGTTTCACAGTCTCAAGAAAAATGGCGGAGCTAATTGCTTTATGGTCAAAAATGGAGGTTAAAGAAGCCGAGCCGTACCTCATGGACAAAATCACAGCGTATAGGGCGGGATACCTCCCTGCAGAGCGGAGAGAAATAGAAAACAATCTCAAGAATGGGACGCTGTTGGGGGTAACTTCAACCAATGCTTTAGAGCTAGGAATAGACATTGGTTCACTAGATAGCGTGATAATTTCTGGATATCCAGGAACAATTATCTCGACGTGGCAGCAAGCAGGAAGAGCAGGGAGAGGCACAGAGGAATCTATTACGACACTTGTTGCGTTCCAGAACCCATTAGATCAATATTTTATGAAGCATCCAGAGATATTTTTTGGTAAATCTCATGAACACGCAATAATTGACCTATCGAATTACTATATCGTTTTAGGGCATCTCATGTGTGCCGCAGCTGAAGCGCCCATCACAGTAGCCGATGGAAAGTCATTTTTTGGTGATACCTGCGAAGAAGGTTTGAGAGAGCTGGAGAGGCAGGGTTTAGTGCAAAATACTTTAAGAGGATGGGTGTACTCGGGAAAAGGGAGAGCTACAGAAGTCGTTCGCTTGGATGCATTGAGCTCAGATACGTTTAAAGTCGTTTGTAACGGAAAACTAATGGAGACTATTGATAGAATACAAGCATATCGAGAGGCCCACAACGGAGCAGTCTTACTGCATCGAGGAGAGACATATATTGTAGAGGACTTCGACCTGAACAGTTGCACCGTTCGAGTCAAGAAGAGAGAAGTCGATTTTCACACCGAACCAATGAAGACGGTGGATATAGAAATTTTGCAGGAGACAGAACAGAAGAAAATAGGCGAGTTTGTGGTTTCGTTCGGGGATGTTAAAGTCACCGAGCGCTACGTTGGGTACAAGATACTACATTATGACAGCGTTATGGGGATTGAGACCCTGCACTTGCCGCCACTGCACTTTAAAACAGCAGGATTGTGGTTTACTGTGCCAGATGATGTGCGAACAGCAACAAAAGAGGTGCATGTGGACTTCGCGGGTGGATTGCACGGTGTCGAACACGCAATGATTGGGATAATGCCTTTTCACGTTATGTGCGACCGATGGGACATAGGGGGCGTGTCTACACCATATCACCCCGACACCGCAAATCCAACGGTTTTCATCTATGACGGTTTTGAGGGGGGGATCGGACTGACCGAAAAAGCCTTTGAATTAATTGAAAACATTATTAAGATGACCCTCGAGCTTGTGAGGGACTGCAACTGCGAAAGTGGATGCCCCGCTTGTATCTTCTCTCCTAAATGCGGAAATGAAAACGAACCGTTGGACAAGAAAGGGACCATACTGTTGCTTGAGAAATTGCTAGGGATGATGAATGTCGAGTCAGTAGAGACGACATGATTGATTCTATTATGAGTTAACAAGTCACTCCACTATTTTTAGCGGGGTTACAGACAATATCGAGCACGCGTAATTGGGAGCGCTCATACAAACAGCTCTATATCATTCCTAAACTTCTCTTTACTGTTCATGTGTTTTAGGAATGATAACTCAACACAAATCGCATGTTTAAGTAAATATCACAGTAATATCTCATGTGACGTATTCTTCACTTTACTTAGCGACATAATCGATCCATGGCTTAACTTTTTCTGTCCCGTCTTATTTTTTATACTTATCCGCGGTAAGAAAGGAAAACCTTTATTAGTGATCACATAACATCAAAAATAGAAAAGAAACCTTTATTAGTGATCACATTAGATTCAGAACAGGATAAATTGAGGTGGAGGTGAAAAAAGATGTTCGCGTTCTTAGCGCCACTTTTAAGTTGTGTAATGCCACTAGTAAGCGGAGTGGTTCCATATTTAATGGGGCCTAAAGATTGGCTATCAGTTATTGTTTCTGCAAATACCGGGCCGCTCGGGATAGGTACACTCCCATTATTAGGATGGACGTAATTCTTATAGGTTATTGTAATGATGCACGGGGATGCCGTTGAGTGGGACAAGCGGATGAGAGGCTCAGTTTTCAATACTCCCTATTTTTTTAATTAATCCACCAAGAGCTTTATATGCTTTTTTCTCTAATGGCACGAGCTGAAGTGTTGTTAGGGATGGATAACTCCATCGATATGCCATAACGCGATATCATAGTAGCACCGTAAACCCTGCATTTAAAGCATTTTTGACCTTGGAGTTCAAATCATTGCTTTTCTGCTTCGAAAATTAATATTAATATTAATATTAATATTAATGCACTGCTGAGAACGGCAACAGTAAGCAAAGCATTTGTAGAAACACTTTATCATAGTAGCACGCACTCGTTGTTCGTTTCACTTGAAGAAGTGAAACAATATCACGGTACCATAGATACATAAGGTAAAGGAAGTGCCAGTGGGATGTATACTGCTGAAATGGTAGGGACGAAAAAGATAACATGTGCTACAAAAATGAGGTTTGACGATACGTTAGAATGCTATCGCACTGAGCAGCTTTTATGCACGCGACTACCGATAAGATTAATCTAATACGAAACTTCTCGCAAAGCAGCGATGTTCGACCACAAGATAGTCACAACAACGTTTTGGGAAGCTTTACGCTATTTATAAAATTGGCTTCCCTCTACTTTGTTTTAAAAGAAGTATCTTACAGCGAGGTTGCCTACTTGCAATTACCCATACCTGCGCGCGTCCTGAGTATTTGTACGGGAATCTGAAAGTCCCTACATTACCTTAATCGTAAGGGTTCAGAGATCAAACTACGTTACTTGCACCGCCGTGGTGACGAAATTGTGCTTTAAACCTCCATGTTTGAAGACAAAGCACTCAAAAGATACATCTTTGAATGTCTTCTGCAATATTTCGGTCCGCCCCCAGTCGAGATTATATCAATATATCCCGCCTCAACAAGTTCCATAAGAGCTGTTTTTATTGCATCCTTTGATTCAGTACCAACCCTATTTTTAATCTGCCACAAGCGCAGCCCGTCGCCTGGTGTCTTGTAGATGTGCATT
>CAYYMO010000020.1:0-3929 GCA_964472955.1 uncultured Methanomicrobia archaeon
CGGCCAAAAAACAAACCCAAACCAATAAAAATAAAAACTCCGTTTCGCCAACTTCTCAGAAGGAACTACCAATATAATAAAAAACAATAAACTGCAAAAGCCAAAGAAATAATAAGTGACTGGTTTAAATAATATTGAAGAGTTAGCAAAAAATAAAGTTAAAATAGACACAAGTAAAGCAAAAAATGATGCACTTCTTTTGCCAAAAACAGTGGCAAAGGTTTTGACACCTATTTTCTTATCAACATCATAGTCCATAATTGTGCTATAAGCATGAAATCCCATGACAATAGCAGTTATTAGACAAACGTCTATCAATAAAGATTTCCCCGCATTAAAAAAAGTAGAACTACTAAAACTAAATCCAAGTAAAAAGGGTGCAAAAAAATATATTATTCCATTAACGAAAGAATCCAGGGGTGGTTTTTCTTTAAATCGTAAAGGTGGAGCAGAATAAAAATAACCGAAAAACCCTAATAACACCATTCCTAAAATGTTAATGACATTTAACGTTAAAAAAGATGTTAAAAGCAAGAGTGAAATAACAATAAATGAAACATTTTTAACAAAAGAATGATATTCTGGATCTAATTTAATTCCTTCAATAAGTCCTTTTCTAGGATTGAGCCTATCCGACTCGTAATCATAAATATCGTTAAGACCATAACCAGCAATACAAAACGGAAATGATAACAGCAAAACTTCTAAAATGAATAAAGGAGTTATTGTTGCACTACCCGAAGAGACAGCCCCCATTAAAAAAAATGCGGGAAAGATAGTCCAGCCCGCTGGTCTACTTACTCCTATTAAGAGTAAAATTGCGAATACATATTTATTCATGACTGATATCTAGTTTAATAGTAATTTGTGTATTTAAGCTGCATGTTGAGAACTAATGAGATTCATATAAATTTTCTTAAGCCGAAATCTTTCTAAAACTCAAGATATTAGCAAAAAACATTTCAGAATTTTCATTAAATTAATAAAAATCAACAAATGATGTGGGATAAGTAAGAAGATAAAGATATATTAAAAATACAGAAATAGAAATAAATATGATTCAATCAGAAGAATCAAAAGGCTAGTTGGAGTTTCAATGTACCTTCTAGCAAAATTTGTAAGATACCTTTTAATCAACCAAACAAAACTGTTCACTCATCACTTCTTAGCCTCGCCAAAGCCGGTACGTAAATATGAACAAATAAAAAAAACTTTATAAATTTAATCTGAATATTAGTCTCTCCTGTTCTATAGCCCCCCTTACGTGCCCTTTTGAATGACCTTGTACCTGAACGAAGATTCGCAACACATCCACCCGAACAATCGCTTCGCCGACGGACATTGTGAACCCCTTGACGTAACTACATCATTCGCGTACGATGACGGTATGCGCGACTATATCGCCAAGACGCTGTTTTTTGCCCGGCGACCAGATGAGAAGTGCTCCAACGAGGTAGCACAGCTGTCCATCGAGGAGGCGGAGGATGGTTCGCTGTGCAGCTTGTGAGTAGCTGATAGGCGCCCCTTCACCCTCTCCGCGCCAGTTGCCTGTTCGCACAACTTTTATGTGTACGGCTTTTTTGCCAATTGTTTGGCCATATCGCCCCTCGAGCAGTGTGAAGTACGCGAACGTAACGACCATGTTGAGAACAAGCAGCACCCAAAATACGAGGGGTCGTGAGAGTTCGCTAGCAGTCGCACTAAATACGAGGGGAACCGCGCCTGCAAACACGGGAGAAAAGCAGATGAGAGTGATAATGAGCGTATCAATAAACAACGCCACAAACCGAATCGCTACTCCTTGAAATGGTGAGTCCGAAGAACGGTTAATCCACGGTTGTCGGTGATTTGCAGACGGACTGTCCAATGGCGTTCCACAGTGCATACAAAATTGAGCACTGGGAGGATTCCAAGTTCCACATTGTGGGCAATAGGGAAAAGACTGTGCTTTCACACGGGCTATGTGTATAGTGTCAGATAATGAGCTTTCCGATAACACGAGTAACCATATATTTGCGGATCTTATTGAGAGCTGAGACGCGCTTATTATATGGTCTTCTTCCAACGTCGTAAGATAAGATTGAACGTTTCCCCGGCTTAGCCAGATAACTCTCTCTCGATTGCCTGCATTTTTGTTTCCTAATATACACAAATGTAGACTATGCGACTTTTTGTATCTGACTACGTAAATATTATTCATCTCTCACTTTTAATGTAGCTTCGAAGTTCAATCACGGCATTATCACAGTTTTTACGGTCATTAAAAGAAGCGCATAGAGGCATCACCGTGTTCTGCGCAAAGGGAAGCTTATAGAAAATGCCCACTCTTGAGTTATAGAAAACAAACACAAAATAAAAACCATCTTGAAAATTAAAGGAGATAAACGGGGTAACAGTGAAATCCGCTACGATTTTTAAACCGCTATACAAATTTTAGCGTTTAATTTCTAGAGACCACATTATTCGTGCAACCCGGCTACCATGCTCTCAGTACTCGCAGTATTCCACTGTACCCCAATAAAATTAATGCTGATCTCTTTTTTAGGCCAGAGTAAGCACGGCAATCAATGGTGCAAGCAATGGACAAAACGCAGTGGCTACAAGGCCGAGTGCCGCGACTGCTATGGCTCCTAATAGTAACAATAGCAACATGCTACTTCACCTCCTCTTTTACGATGTCAGTTCAACCATGAACATAGAGTCGAACTATTGTTCCTAACTTACGCTGCACCGGGTATAGTGCACGATATGAAACACCACACTACATGCGTTTCACCGTGTCGATGCATGTTCACAGCGTTTGAACACTAATATTAAGTTACCCGTAAATCATAAAAAGCTTTGTCACAGAAAATTTTTGAACAAAACTAAAAAAAAGTAAAGTCATTCATGGGATTTAATCACGAATATGCCTATTTGAGATAATAGATTTTGAAAATACTTTGAAGTTTTCCCTGTGGAATTGCTTCTTAAACCGACAAATTGCTCTACCTTTATGTTCATCATGTCGCAAAATGTCATAAAATCATTAATGGTGAGCAGATGAATGTTGGGTGTGTTATACCAATCGCAGGGCAAAAAATCAACCTTTGGCATTCGTCCCTTTGCGAGCAAATACCATCGTATACGGAAATACCCAAAGTTAGGAAAACTCACAATTGCCCTCTTTCCAACGCGTAGCATCTCTTCTATGACAAGTGTTGGTTTATGTATAACTTGAATGGTCTGGTTTAGCACTACGTAATCAAAGGACTTATCATCATAACCTCCGAGCCCCTCGTCTATGTCGCCTTGGAATACTGTAAGACCTTTGTGTATACATTCAGTTACGCAACGATCGTTGAGTTCTACCCCCCGTGCATCAATGTTGCGCCTCTGTTTTAGCTTACTCAGGAGTTCTCCATTTCCGCAGCCCAAATCGAGTACTCGTGATCCTTTTTCTATGACACTTATGATGATTTCGTGATCAAATCTCTGCATCTCTCAACTTCCATTGAAAATGTTATTTAAAAAGCTAGAGATTAGTTCTGTCAGCGGGGGCACCTCGAGTAAAAACGCATCGTGACCGTGTGATGATTGGACCTCACAGTAAGATACGTCAACACCCCTTCTCCTTAGCGCCCTTACAATTGCTTTTGATTGCGCGGGAGGGAACAACCAGTCGGATGAAAATGATATAACAAGCATTTTTGATTTTACAGCTGAAAAATCAGAAATGTCGAAATAGTCCATCGCTTTTGTGATATAAAGGTACGAGTTTGCGTCAAAACGCCCAACAAAGTGGTTGCCTTTATAATGGAGGTAGCTTTCAACTTGAAATTCTTCTGAGAAGCCATAATTATAGCTATTTACTCCTTTCAGCTCGCGGCCAAACTTTTCGTGCATTTTCTCCTCACTTAAATAAGTAATATGTCCTATCATTCGCGCCA
>CAYYMO010000021.1:0-21112 GCA_964472955.1 uncultured Methanomicrobia archaeon
CCCAGTCCCAGGCTCAGCACCTTTCCCTTCGCAATGAGAGCATCGCTCATAGCGGTCTACTTTCACTCCTGCTTCGGTACCAAAAATAGAGTCTTCAAATGAAATTTCAAGATTAGCTTGAATGTCAGAGCCTCTTTGCGATCGTGACGTGCGCCCCCTAGACTGCGTTCTAAATGGGCTACCGCCAAAGCCACCTCCGAAAAATGACTCAAATATGTCTGAAAAGCCTCCGCCTCCAAATCCCTGGAAACCTCCGAACCCGTAATCCCCGAATCCCGAAGTCCCAGTTCCCTGGTGCTGTTGAAATGCCGACTGGCCCATTCTATCGTACGCTGAGCGTTTTTCAGGATTGCTCAGGACTTCGTACGCTGCTGAAATTTCTTTAAACTTCTCCTCTGCTTCTTTTTTGCCCTGATTAACATCCGGATGATATTGTCGGGCAAGCTTTCTATAGGCCTTTTTTATTTCCGCTTCAGAGGCCGTTTTGCTAATCCCTAACACTTCGTAGAAGTCGCGATTCATATGATGGTTCTATTATACTTCTTATGTCCTCTTCAAACTCGGTTACTTTTCATCAACCACTTCGTAATCTGATCCCTCGGCCGGCTCTTCCTGAGGGGGTTTTTCGGATGTCTTTGAGTAGAGTTCAGACGATACCTGGTACATCGTGTTCGTTAGGTCTCCAGTCGCGTCCTTTATGCGTTGCATGTCAGTGCCCTTTAATGCATCTCGTACTTTTTCGATTTCATCAGTTATCTTATTCTTACTCGATTCATCAACTTTTTCCCCGAGTTCTTTTAAGGTTTTTTCAGCGGTATAGACGATCGAATCCGCGTTATTTCTGATTTCTGCCTCTTCTTTCTTCCTCTTGTCCTCTTCTCCGTGAGCCTCGGCGTCTTTTACCATTTGTTTAATCTCGTCGTCACTTAGTCCACTTGAAGAGGTTATGGTAATCTTTTGTTCGTTTCCAGTTCCCAGATCCTTCGCGGATACATGCACGATACCATTAGCGTCGATATCAAACGCTACCTCTATCTGCGGGACCCCTCTCGGCGCGGGAGGAATGCCCACAAGCTGGAATCTCCCTAGCGTCTTATTACCCGCAGCCATCTCACGCTCTCCTTGCAAGACGTGTATTTCAACTGACGTCTGAAAGTCGGCCGCAGTGGAAAATATTTGAGACTTTTTCGTGGGAATTGTAGTATTTCTCTCGATTAATTTAGTAGCTACACCCCCCAAAGTTTCTATACCAAGGGATAATGGGGTAATATCAAGCAGCAATATGTCTTTAACCTCGCCCACAAGCACTCCCGCTTGTATTGCCGCTCCGATGGCCACACACTCATCAGGATTCACACTTCGATCAGGCTCTTTACCGATATAGCTTCTTATGGCATTTTGAACGGCCGGAATTCGTGTCGAGCCTCCTACTAATATAACGCGATCTATGTCGCCCGGATTCAACCCGGCATCCTTGATTGCCTGTCTGGTGGGGCCCATCGTTTTCTCTACAAGATCTTCAGTGAGCTTGTCGAACTGAGCCCTCGTTAGTGTGGAATCGAAATGTTTCGGACCATTCTGGTCTGCAGTGATGAAAGGGAGGTTTATCGCCGCTGTAGTAAGAGCTGAGAGCTCAACTTTTGCCTTCTCAGCAGCTTCTTTCAATCTCTGAAGCGCCATCTTATCATTTCTAAGGTCTATCCCTTGCGCTTTTTTGAACTCTTCTGCGAGATGGTCAATGATGCGCTGATCAAAGTCGTCGCCACCAAGAAGATTGTTTCCACTCGTCGCTTTAACCTCGAAAACCCCACCCCCGATATCTAAGATCGATACGTCAAATGTACCTCCGCCTAAATCAAAAACCAGTATAGTTTGCTCCTCTCCCTTATCAAGTCCATACGCTAAAGACGCAGCGGTCGGTTCGTTAATAATTCTCAAAACCTCAAGTCCAGCAATAGTTCCTGCATCTTTTGTCGCCTGTCTTTGGCTATCAGTAAAATAAGCAGGTACGGTGACCACCGCTTGCGTTACTTTTTCTCCGAGATAGTTCTCTGCGTCGTGCTTTAACTTCTGTACAATCATTGCCGAGATTTCCTGCGGAGTGTATTCTTTACCTTCAATTTTTATTTTTTCGTTAGAGCCCATCTTTCTTTTTATCGATGAGATTGTGTGATCAGGATTAGTAATCGCCTGCCTCTTGGCTATCTGCCCTACCACTCTTTCATTTTTTAGAAAGGAGACCACTGATGGCGTCGTTCGATCCCCTTCGGCATTTGGGATTACTACAGGCTCCCCACCTTCCATCACTGCTACTACTGAATTCGTCGTCCCTAAATCAATTCCAATCGCTTTGCTCATCTTTTCACCTTAACTAATTCTTTTTGAAACCTTCACAGCTGAAGGCCGTATGACCTTGTCGTACAATTTGTACCCTTTCTTGAACTCCTCAATAACCTCGTTGTCCGGATAATCATCAGACGTAACGTTCATAATAGCCTCGTGAATATATGGGTCAAACTGCTCCCCGACAGCCTTTATTGCTCTTACCCCACTTCTGTTTAATATTTCACAAAACTGTTTACGTATCATTTCAATTCCTTCAGTTAGACCCTCCGCCCCCTCAGCCGTCTTCATTGATTCGGTGGCCCTCCCGAGATTATCCGAAACTTCTAAAAGCTCTCTTATCAAATCAAACGAGGCATATTTTAAAACCTCTTCGTTTTCTATCCTCGTTCTCCTCTTATAATTCTCGAAATCTGCTTGAAGTCTCTGCAAACGTGAATAATAGTCTTCGATTTGACTTTTAGCCTCTTCAAGTTCATCACGAAGGATGGTCAGTTCTGCCGCCTCGTCCACTGTGCTTAAGTCTAAATCCTCTTGAATTTTCTATCCCTCCACTTAGCAAAAGTCATTTTTTTATATGTGTGCACTTCTATATAAAAACTTTCTTTGGGTTTAAATCAATAAAATATTGCGCGTACGACCTCTAAACCGGTTATCGAATAATACCTCATACGGGCTGATATTGTTAGCAGAGCACGTGATGGTATAATTGTATATTTAGTTTGATGCTCTCTTGTTATTGATAAAACCATGATACGTTTAAGCGGATATTCCAAGTGTAACTTCGATTGTCACGAAAGCGTTTTCGAGAGATTTCAACGCCAAGCATGAGAACCTTATAAAGAATGGGCAAGATGTCACGATCAAAGAAACCAAACCTTTACTCGTGCTTCAATAAATGAACGCGCTTCCGTCCTTTCTTGATGCAGGCTATCAAAAATGCAAGGGACGAAGTAGACCACAGAATAATTGAAATTGCTACGTATATGTTGAACTTCTATTTAGAATAAGAATCTGACAACAACGAATCAACCAGAGTGTTTAAAGGTACACTTAGAAACATTAAAGCACAGTGCTGTAATTTATAATATTTTTTCTAATGATGGCCCCAGATTCAACGCTACAATGGATACCTATTATTTTTCCAGATTCAACCAAAACGTTATGCCCAAAACGACAGTTCTCTCCTATAATCGCCCCTATATTCATTACGTGCTGAAATTCACCATCGAGATTCACGCTCGTTAGACTATCCTGCTCTGTAATGAAATGCGAGCCTAATAGTGTATTCTTGCCTATAATTGAATTAGCTATAAACGCGTTTGTACCTACCCGAACGTCACTCATAATAATAGAGTTTCTTACTTCCGTAAATGAGCTTATTACAACTCCGTTTCCGATGCTTGTACAAGGCAATATCGTAACATTTGGACCGATTTCGGCATCTTTCCCTACAACCACAGGACCCACTATATATGAGCCTGCCCGTATAACAGAATTTTCGCCCAGTACCACTTTTCCTTTTACTGTTGCCCCCTCTTCAATAATCCCTTTTCGTTTGATGGGCTTTTCGCGTCCTAACGTTCCCAAAACTGTTGCATTTGCATTTAATAAATCCCATGGATAGCTTGCATCAATCCACGTTGACTTCGTGTGTACCCCTTTTACGTCGTATTGCTTATCAATCATCCTTTGAATGGTATCTGTGATTTCGTATTCTCCCCTCAGCGATATCTTGGTGTAGGGTATTTCATCAAAGACCATAGGAGAGAAAATGTAGACGCCGGTATTGATAAAGTGGCTGACATCCGTTCCTGGCTTTTCGATTACTTGAGTAACTTTGTTGCCCTCGGTGGTAACTACGCCGTAACCTTTTACGTTTTCCTTTATCGTAAGAAGTAGGGTCACATCACCAGACATATCGTCTATAGCATCCCTGATGGTTTGGGCGCTAATCAAATTGTCGCCGTTCAAAACCAAAAAGTTGTTTGAAATAGAGTTCTCAGCTAACTTTATTGCGTGAGCTGTACCGAGCTGTTGGGGCTGTTCAACATACGTTAAGTTAACGCCGAATTTCTTGCCACTTTCAAAATAGTTCATTACTTTTTCCTTTTTGTAACCAACAACTAAGGTAATATCAGAAATATCACACTGCGAAAGAGATTCGATTACGTATTCAAGAATTGGCTTATTAGCTATAGGTATCATTACTTTTGGTTGCGAAAGGGTAAATGGTCTTAATCTCGTTCCTTCACCTGCTGCAAGAACTATAGCTTCCAAGAGCACCACTGTAATCTTTTATAAAAGGCAACCTATATAGACATTGCTCATTCACAGCTAAACGCTCATTCTTCTCTTTAAATCGTTATTAAATAGTCTAATGCTAAAGGTTTTTTATTGTGCTAGAAAAATGCATTCTCACGGTATTTACATGAGACGGAAACGATATAAAATTTAGAAAAGCTCACCGGAACCTAAAAAAACCAGATATTTTCGAATTCGTAAAAGTTGGGTACATCAGGAAAGTGAGTAACGCAAGTAATGTACGTTGTATGACAAAGCACCATTCGGTATCATATGAGAACAGGTGTTGGGTCCAAAAAATGTTGAACATACATAAAAAGCAAAATGTAAAAACTATGACAGAATTTAAGAATGCTAGTCTACGGGGTGAAATTTTAGAGCTAATCCGAACAAATTCAGAATATGCTCTCTTAAAAAAATAACAAAACATGTCGTTGAGGTGAAGTCTCTAAAAGCGAGACAGTCCTCTCTAAGAGAGACAGAGTTATACCCCCGTCAGATGGTATTAGGACAGATACTGCAAATATGTGAGCGCACAATTGTAGAGATAGAATAGCTTTTATAGTGAACGTGCAAAATAAATTAAAGATGACGTGCGACAAAAATAAGATGGCACGGGACTTTTCTCCAGCCCCACATGTGCCAAAAACTCTTGAATTTATTCCTTCAATAATCGGTTACACGTTAAATATTCATCCTAAATTAGCGGGATTTCAATGGGTGAAAGCTCCGGAAAATAACGCTGGACTCGAAAGCGCTATAACGCTAAAGATAAATGAAGCTATAGACGAGGTTTTTAACACACTCACGACTATTCATTCTAAAGGTGATACACTTGCGTAAAGTTATTCTCGCAATTGGAGCTCATCCAGATGACTGTGAGCTCGGGTGCTATGCTTCATTAGCGTACCATAAATCAAAAGGAGATGAAGTGCACTTACTTGTACTCTCAAAGGGTGAAGCTGGCGGTCCAAGCGAGCAGCGGGTGCTTGAATCAAAGAACGCAGCTTCGATACTCGGCGCTGACAGCATAACGATTGAAAATTTGAAGGATACTATGATCATAGATGATTACAGTACCATCGACGTAATACGACGCAAGATAGACGAATTAAATCCCGATAGGATATTCACTCATAGTCCGCATGATAATCATCAGGATCATAGATATACGGCGCTTGCTACAATGACATTTTACCGGCATGTAGATGACATTCTACTCTATGAATCACCGAGTGTTTCACTTGAATTTACACCGCGAGTTTTTATTAATATTACTAAGTTTTTTAAGATAAAGCTTGAAGCTCTTAAAGTTCACGAGACGCAAAACGACAAGTACTACATAAGAACTGAGGCAATAGAAGGCCTTGCACGGTACAGGGCGTTCCAAGCTGGCATGTTTGTTACGCAGAATCATAGTAAGGCTGAAGCATATGACATAGCAAAACTCACTATGTAGTAAAGAAATGCGAACGGCAAGTCGTCAAACTATAGCTGTTGACGCCGTACATTTTTTTTCGACGTTCGCCCCCTTCTAATAGCCCATATCACCAAAAATAGCATAGTTGCACTGCTAAGGGAGAGTGAAATGTTGTATGCTTCTATACCACCAGTTGCAGGCGCTAGTGACCCCGCAAAACCAAGTAGCATTCCTATGAATACGACCAAGACTAAACTAAGACCTATCGACATTGCGAGACGTTCAGTTATTTCGAGGTCATAAAATCGTGGAAATAATGCGAGGGACATTGCAAATCCGGGAACTAGCAGAACTCCAATAAAAGTCAATGCAATCTGTACCATAATTGACACGTTTTTGAACACCACTGCTCTGTAACTCAACTTATTAAGGTGTAGGTACCTCTTATTTAAATTTAAATCTAATGTGACTGTTCCGGTTTACGAATTTAAGGTATCAATCACGCTACTTCTGCTCACATTAGTGATTCGAGTTGGATAGTATACACTGCTTTCAGACCTTCGAATGTACTTGTTTTTGGCTGATACCCAAGAAGCTTTTTTGCTTTGCGTATGTCAGCGAGAGATCGTCGACCATCTGCAGCTCTCGGCGGAAGATTTACTATTGGTGATGTTGAACCAGTCAGTTCTTTCACCATCGTTGCCAGTTCATTAATTGACGTCTCTGTCCCGCTCCCTACGTTTATTGTTGTATTCTCGGCTGCACTTTTCGCCGCTTCTAAGTTGGCGTAAGCAACATCTGTAACATACACAAAATCTCTCGTCTGCTTTCCATCGCCGTAGATTTCGATGGGTAACCCCTTGCTGGCTCGGTAAATGAATTTACTGATGACACCAGAGTAAGCATTTTCAGGATGCTGGTAAGGGCCATACACATTGAAATACCTCAAAGTTGACGTTTTGATCCCATAGGTGCTATAATAATAAGACATGTAGAGCTCACCGCAATATTTGCTAATACTGTAAGGAGAAAGTGGCTGTATCGGTTTCTCCTCTGTTATCGGAAAAACATCGCTATTCCCATAAACTGCTGCACTTGACGAGTAAATCAATTTTAGCACGTCACATTTTCTTGCTCCCTCGCAGACTGTAAGAGTTCCCTTAATATTATTGTCGAGGTCAAAAAATGGTTCATTCATGCTAGCTAAGACATCTATTTGTGCCGCCGTATGAAATATGACGTCGACGTCTTTAAATGCGCGGGTAACGGAAGCAATGTCTCGAATATCGCCTTTTATTAAATGTACATTCGGTAATTTGACTTCTCTGGCTATATTGGTGAGATTGTCAAATACTCTTACCTCGTCAAACTCCCGAGATGCTAATTCAACAATCTGGTTGCCGATAAAACCATATCCGCCTGTAACTAGAGCGATCATGTTTAATTAATACAAATAACTAGGTTTAATTAATACAAACAATCAGGTAACGTACTGTGCTATCGTATGATACTTAAAAGCATCGTTGATGCGATTTATTGCGAATTTAACCGATTCACAACATAGTAGCGAAGTCAATGAGTGCCTCTAAGAGTGGCCCACTTAAAAGGATATTCATTCATTAGCTTTGCTTTTCCACACGGAGGTGATTCAATATCCGGGCAATCATTTATGCAATCTGAATTGCATATTGGCTCGAATTGTCCATAATGATTCTTCATCGTGAGCTTACTTATATCGTCACATGGACTAAAACAAATTAAACCAGCAGAGTTGATGCCGTCCAAGCACGAGGAAAGCTTCATCCCATAACGGCGGAGCAGAGTGTTTAGCTCGTGATAAAGCTCTAATTGATCTCGCTTATTTAGTTTATAGCGTCCATTGTAATTTTTATAACTCGCCTCTATTGCAGGAACCAAAGTTGAAAATCCACTCTCGTGTATACTAAGGATTAAATTACGAAACACCCTTGGTCTAAAGGTGCCAGTTGAGACCGTTACATGATCAATGTCCTTTGAATACAATGCTTCTACAAGCTCAGATAGCTCATCAAAGTCATTCGTAAAGCCCGCTATAATAGGATCAATTCTTGCTGTGACAGTTATCCCAGCACTCTTAAGCTCGTCTATTGTTGCTAAGCGTTTCTTTATGTCTGGTGCATTGGACATGGCCCTTAATTTTCCTCCATTTATACTTTCACATGTGAGTGACACGTAGAATTTCTTATAATTGAACCAGTCAGTTTCCAGAATTTTCAAAGCGTAGTGCGATTTCGTTATTACCCGGAAGTATACGTTGTGTTTCACGGCAACATTCATAGAACGTAACGATGTCTCGTACACGAGACGAAAGGGTTGAAAAGGGTCAGTCACGGCACAGAAATATAAAGGAGGACAAATAGTAATTTTGCTAAGTTCTTTGTCGAGCAGTTCAGGCGTATTTTCAAATACTTCTACAGAATTTCCTTTTGTTGACCACCCATACCCCTTTGCATAACAGTACGAGCAGTTGAAAAGACATTGTCCGCTTTTCGTCACATTGACTATCCCTGTGTGCGGACATTGTCTGCCTCTGAGTCTATATGGAAAGTCGTGAATCACTTTCCCTTTCCGCTGAATACCAGTTGCTTCCAACATTACCCTTGAATTATAAGCTTTTGCGTATGTATGAGTATAGAATGAAATGACAAATCAACTTAACTGTATATTGAGTAGCTCATAAGAACAAATAGTTTGACGGATGAAAAATGAAAATTCTTGACGCGTAAGAAAGCTTTCATGTGCTAATTATTATCTGCTAATTGCCATTAACGGCACATCGTCACTCACTGCTGATGCGTAAGTGTTATTGCCATTATAGATCGCCCGGCAAATGTATATTCCGGGGTCTTTAGGGGTTATAGACGTGCTGAAACACCCTGAGAACATACCTGACATAGTTGTGAGAGTGCGCTCTGCAAGCAATGTTCCGTCATAATTTACATGTTGCATCTTTACCGTCGCGCCTTCAATACCGTTTCTCCTGCCGTTCGTAACTGTCGCGAGCGGTCCGTAAATATTAACTGATGTATTGACGGTTGTTACGTTATTGCTGAGCAAAAGCACGAGCTTGGGCTTCTCCTTGACTATGCATCCATTGCAAAGCTGCTATGAGTCACAGACGTCTGCTTGCTTGCCGGTGCTGAGGTTATATTCGGCACACAGAGCGTCAACATCGCTACAATCAAAAAGCATATCACTCCTTTTTTCATATTCATATGCATCAACCTCTGTTAGGATAATAATATCGTTCTGTGTTGGCTGGACACAAAGTCGCGTCTTCAACCTTAATTTCTAAAAACAACTAATAAACGAAAAGATAAATATATCCATACTAACTGCACTCAGATCAATAGCGATGGTTAATCATCCCAACCTAAAAGCTCTTTGGCTATTGCCAGTTCTTTTGAGTTGGCTGTTTCTCTTGAATAATTCTGAAGAGCATATTCTCTGCACGCGACGGAAAGTTGGTCATCTTGCAGAGCTTTTGAGATCTTATTGGCAATGTCTTCTGGATCAGTAGACGTGAGGTATCCAGTAACCCCATCTGCTATCGTGTCACTAATTCCAAACACATTAGTGCCAACAGCCGGTGTCCCACAAAACATTGACTCAACTATCACTCTCGGTTGTCCTTCTATCGCACTTGTTAACACGATTACATCTGCCAAATTCATGTACTTTGGAATATCGTTAAACTGAACTGCACCTGTAAAAATGACCTTATCGTTAATTCCAAGCAATTTCGCGTATTCTTCAAGTTCCTCTTCCAAGGCGCCCGCCCCAACGATGAACATTTTGAAATTTTCTTGCAGCTTTGCAACAGATTCTAACAGGAGTCTAAGCCTTTTTACGGGATGTAACCGACCAATGTACATCAGCACTTTTTCATCTGTTATGTTGTAAAACTCCTTAAGCTCTTCGACGGCAATACCAGGTTTAAAAACAGCTTCATCAACTGAATATGGTATCAATACCACTCGCTTGGCACCACGCTCATATGCTTCTTTTTCTAAGGACTTGTGGCGAGCAACTATCACGTCAGCATTTCTAATCACATAATTCTCGATGAGCTCCGCAACGGCACCGAAAATTTTTCCTTTGTTGATGTTTGCCACTTGATACGCCCAATTATATTCATAAAAAACCATTGATGGCTTATTCTTAATTTTTGTTGCCAAAATCGCTCCAGGACAGCCTGTATTAAATCCTCTGACAAGCGACTTGCCCTTCAAGTGTTTAGCAATCTTAAACGTGCCTAAGAGCATATAGGAAAGGTGCCACAATCCAAATTTGTGAAATAATGCGGAAGGAAGGTGCTCAATGGGGGGAGTCAAATCAAATTTTATCGTGTCACCGGTGAACAGTAAAAGGTCACATAGACCTTTATATTTGAGCATCACCTCTTCAAGCTGACTGATCACACTGCCATCGGTTTTTTTGCTGTCAATTAATCGGACATCAAAGGAGTTGACAAATAAAATTCTGCACCTTTCTCTGCTCATTAATTCACCACTGCAAATTAAATACGCACACCCTTTAGATCCTTTGAATAAATTATATTTATCATTACCCTCTTGGATAGTTGATGAGAAGCGGTACGCGTTTTGACGAACTCGTGACAACTTTTCAAAAAGTGTCTACGTTAATAAAAACGACGTTCGTCAGCAAAGTACTCCGAGGAATGTCAGTTTTGGGATTTGGGTTTATTATATCAAAACTCATTTCTATGGTAGAAGAACTTTTTGTTGGTCGTTATCTGGGCATAGAAATTTACGGTATTTATTTGGTCGTTCTTGCAATAAGTGGCATGCTCGGCGCTTTTATGACGTTAGGGCTCCCTAAAGCTGTAATTAAACTTATATCGGAAAAGAAAACACTGATATCTGAGATTCCCATCAACGCTCTGTATATGGCTTTTTTTACTGCCGTACTGGTGTCGATTCCGGTAATTGTAATTGGCTCTTCAGACAACGTGCTACACTTACTGGGGATAACAAAAGTTGAGCTCCTCTTTGGTTATTTAATCGGGGTTTTATTAACCATTTATGCAGTGGCTCAATCCTTCCGGCTTGCGCTCTATGAGATGAAGTACGTTGTCGTCGCTGATATAACATATTGGGCGATCGCACTTGCTTTTTTTGTGCTATTTCATAACTTAATGATCGGCTTAGCAGGGATCTGTATAGGATCCGTAACCGCTTCAATAATTCTGATGAATAAAATTCCGTTAATAAGATCAAATCTTTCCTTGGATAGCATAAGATCCCTTACGCCACTTACCACTTATTTAAGCGCTGATAGCGTACTCGGCATCTCTGCACAACAAATAAGCATTTTATACCTGAACATCATTGCCTCATTTTCGATAGTAGGAATATTTGGTGCGCACTCCAGATCGAGCATATTTGTCATTTCACCCTTGGCTACTATAGCAGGAATGGCGGTGTATCCAACCTTCTGTTCAATAGATCGGAGGTCACAGATGCGGGTGGGGCGATACTTACTCTATCTCGGACCACCCATAATTTTTGCCGTTATTGGAATTTCCTACCTCGCCGGATTAATTTTCTTGCACGTCTTTAGGGTTCAAGTGATTGCATCCCTCTTGCTATTGCTCTCGATATTTTCTTCAATATTTCTTTACAACAGAATTTGGGATAAACTTGTAACAGCGTGTGAAGGTGCAAAAATCGTCGCCTGGGGTGTGTTATTCGGGACCATCGCATTCTTATCGGTTATGCTGCTATTAACGCCGCTCATAGGCGGCATGATGGCGATAGCATCAGGAATGATTTCAAACGAGATCGTCTATTCAGTTGTCTTACTCTTGTGGTTTAAATCAAATGTGATGAATAAATTTAAGACAAAAACTATAAGTAACCTCTTACATAGCGACTAGATGTCACAAACAGTATTTTGCTATG
This sequence comes from uncultured Methanomicrobia archaeon, assembly GCA_964472955.1. Taxonomy (GTDB): domain Archaea; phylum Halobacteriota; class Bog-38; order Methanoflorentales; family Methanoflorentaceae; genus DASPRZ01. The sequence continues at coordinate 12,031 of CAYYMO010000021.1, forward strand.
ATTTCAGGAGTCTAAATTTCCAATGCGAGAAGAGGATGAACAATTTTCAAGATACATGAATGAACGCTTGTCGCGCCCGAGACCAGTAGAGCGTCGCGTTCAACAGGTTCAGCGAAACAAGCGATCAAAGAACGTGAGGAGTAGAGTGTCGATTGGGTTGATGCTAGCGACGCTAATGTTTCTCCTTATAAGTATCGGTTTTTACGGGTATTGGAACAACGGAAAGGACCTCATTGACACTGATACCGCATCATACATTTCGCAAGCAAGGTATATCCAGCAAAACAACGCGATTAGTGATAAAAACCCTAATTCAGCGGCAAAAGATTTGTGGTACAATGATTCGCCACCAGGTCTTCCCATCGTTTTCAGCACAATCGCAATGATTAGCGGAGTAAACATAAACTTGAATTCAGACCTTTTGATTCTTATGCAGGCATTTTCAGCGTTTATCTTGATTGCTTTTATTTTAATGACGTTCGTCGTTGCAAAGAAAATAACGGGGGATACTCGAGTTGCTGCGCTGACCGCTTTTTTTTCTGCAACATTTAGTTCAAATCAGTCGATTTTGGGACCGCAATACATCGTGCCCTCGAGCTTTGGACTTATACTTATGTACCTTGCAACGTACTATCTCTATTGTTCTATAGCAGAAGATAAGGATAAAGCTGTACTAAGCTCTAAATACACCATTATCGGGGCACTGACCATAGGCCTACTTGTGTTGACCCACAGACTCTCGGCGATAACGCTCTATTTAATACTCGCCGCGTTCGTGGTGTTATATATTTTAACAAACCTTGGAGCGCAGATGCATCTAACGAAGATAGGATTCTTAGTGCTATTCCCGTTGTTTATTACCGCTCCGTGGTGGTTGTTTTCGTATCTTGAACACGGCAGCATACCGTGGAACATTCCACAAATGCTGACACTTTCGATTGTCATTTTTGTACTCCTGATCATTGGCACACTTTTTAGTGGCTCTGAAACAAGGCGATATACATACAAAAGGCGAGACAAATTATTTGCCGTAATCGGCAGCATCACCAAAAGCACGTTAAACGCAATAATACTTTTAACGTTGGTCGGAATAGCTGGATTAATAACAATTTGCTTAGTATTTTCACTAGATACGGCCTTTTGGTTAATATTTATGGTTTCGAGCCTTGGATTTATCCCACTTCTGAGCGCGATCATCTACAAAACAAACTTCTGGGATAGAAAAGAGTCAAACCTACGGAACGTGATTGTTTCAAGTTGGTTTTTAGTAGCGTTAATACCAACTGCGATGGGCGTCCTCGCATGGGCTCTTTCTGGGATGCCGTATCTATTTCAGAGGCTCGTTCCGCACACGCTGCAAAATCAAGATGGTTTACGATCAATACTCTACTTAATATTGCCCCTGGCGATACTTGCATCACTTGTCGTTCTTAGACTTATGTATGAAGATCATCCAAAGGTTCAAGGCTTGCGGAGAAGACAAGATAATAGACCATTGCGAGCGCTGCTCCTCGTTTCTATTGTCATAATAACAATAGTCTCACCTGTCCTCCACATCGCGATTACTAACACACTTGCGCAGCATGTACAGGATCCAAAGTTATCGCAAGATGAAGTAGATGCGTTGAGCTGGCTAAACACGCACGGATCTGCAAATGAGGGGGTTTTATCCGATCCCACATTCACGCGTTACATTAGCACGTTTACCAATAAAAAAGCGGTGCTATCTTCCGATATTGAGAGCTCATACGTCGTAACGCATCAACAAGCGCAGTTAGACCACCTTTCCCGCTTTATGAACAGCAGCACAGACTCGAGTAAAAAGCTGTTCATCTGTAAAATGTATGATGTAAAATATTTTGTGTATGATAAAGTAAAAGCCGGATATGCAAGCAAAGTTTTTGGCATTCAGCTTCCCGACTTTACGCCAGATTCAGGCATAATGACGGAAGCATTCAAAAATAACGCAGTTTCTATTTATAAAATAGACCAAAAAATGTTGGATAGCACAGCTCCAAATTATGCGTCTATTGATAGAGTTGTAGTACAGAAAAACACGGCGGTGCTAACTATCAAAAGTTATTCAGATTCTCCGATGAATGTAAACGTAGCGTGGGAGGATTCGGGAAAACCGGTCACTTTGAACCCGCATGAGTCAAAAAGGGTTGAGATTCCGTTGCCATCAAGTAACGGACGGTTATTAAGTATTCCGACCCTCGGGTTCTCAAATAGCAACTTATTCGTGCGAGTGTGGGATGACACGTTTTCTTTTGCATTTGATGCCGTGAACATCAATTCGCAACAGCTCGGTTGACCGCTGAGAAAAAAACGCGGGGCAATTCATTCAGTTGCTTTTGCATTTTCGTGCAGAAAACTCTAGATGAGCGTGTCCTGTTAAAACCGATATCACCCTCTTTTTATCGCGATAAACACGAGCTGATTGCAAAATATTTTTTTCATTAGAGGCGTTCTCTCGATAAATCGTGTTGTTGATATGAGAGACCGTATGACGTTGTTCGGCACCTTTTTCAAGTACCGTACTTCAGGGATCGGACTGAGGTACTCAAGTTTAGAAAGTGTTAGATTGCTATTCGACAAGCACCATTTTAGGTCTTTTTCTGGTATTGGGCGATCCCTCACGGCACGGGTATCGTCATCAATTTTTAAAAAGCCAAGCTTTTGAATCAACCTGTCGATCCCAAATCTCATAGCAGAGTAATTTGGGGTGGTCAGTATCACGTTTCCACCAACTTTCGCGACCCTCGAAAGCTCTTGAATGACTGCGTAAGGATCCGAAACGTGTTCTATCACTTCAGAACAAACAACAGTGTCAAAGACGCTGTTCACAAAAGGAAGATCTTCTGCTCGTGAGACGAGAACTTCAGATTCAGGGACGTTTAGCTTTGTACTTTTTGAGAGAGACGGTGAAATTTCAGTGCCGTATAATCCATCGCATGTAAATTCACGCGAGTTCAACCTTTGGAACAAAAATCCATAGCCACAGCCTACATCGAGCAACGTGCCGCCTTTTACTACGTTGTCTATTATGGTGTCTTTTATCCGATTATGAGCATAAATGGAAATTGCTTCCGGAGCGTCGTGCCGTTTAATCCATTCATGTACGCTGCTAATGTGCCCAAATTTTTGGAAATATGATTCGAAAGACTCTTCGTTCTCAGACATTGTAAACTCTATTAGTTGATGCGTAAAACTCAAAGATGCGACAGCGACGCCACTAATATGCTTAGTAACCCAGACGCGCCACACATAACCCATAACATCCGTAGAAGTTGTGGCTCCTTCATCGACTTTCTCTTTAATAAGTAATCAGACAAATTTTTCCGTATATTATATGATAGTGAAGGTTGTAAATATCCCTCTTCCGTAACTTGAGTCGCGGTAAAACGATGACTTTCGGTGACTTTTCTTACAGAAAAAAGGACCATACCATAGTTTATGATATATGGCAGAAGGGCGATCAGGGCAAAAAATTCAATTTTTGATACAATAACTCCAACAGCAATGGCGCTGCCTATACAAAGTGTGCCCGTATCACCGCAAAAGATTTTCGCTGGGTACTTGTTATATACAAAAAAACCGAGTAATGCTCCAAGCAAAGCGGCCAAAATTAACACCCCTTCTATAGCTCCTGTTGCCGGCAAAACAATCAGCCCAACAACAATGAGCGAGGCGGTGACTATGGCACCACATCCGACTTCCATTCCGTTAAATCCGGCAAAAGTATTCACTGCGTTTGCCCCGCCGGTTACACCAAAAGGAACTATTGGCAGCCACGCAAGGCCGATCCAAACGATTCCAAGAAAAGGAATGAGAACGTAGGGGGCATCTTTTGCTGTTAATAGGAGCGGGATTCCTGCGAGGTAACCAAGTAGCGGCTTTTCCTTAGCCCCCAATTTCATTATATCGTCCAAAACTCCGACAATGGCCGACAGCGAGATGACTAATAGGGCTACCATAAGCACTTGAGCATTAAAACCCGCAAATGCCATAACCGTTAATGTAGTAACAATTCCACCATATATCGCAAATCCACCCATCTCTGAAATCTCAGGTTTATTCGGCTTATGTACGTCAATCCCGTAAATGCCTGCAGCCCTCATCCTTTTTATTAATGGCTTGGTGACAACAACGGTAAAAATAAAAGATGCGGCAGCAAAAATGAGCATTAAAAGGTAAAAAATGCTATTTATGATCATCTAAATCTCTGTGGATATCATTTATCGTTCATTTATAATTTATATCGTCAACGGGCCCAAACGTGCGTACTATTCTTGCTTCGCTAGGATCCAGCACAATATCCCCTTTTCCATCGTACATAGTGACGAGTTTTCCCTTCATTTGTGCACCTAATTGAGTGCGCATTCCATTAAAACCGTCCGGGAAGAAGGCGAGATGCGTATAAAAGCTTGTCTTGGATACCTGTGGAGAGAGTTTAAGACTGTGTGCCTTGTGAAGTTCGACTACCTTTGCTATTATTCTCTCAGAAGATCTACCATCGTTTAACGGGTCAGCAATAACTTTCCCGGGCTTTGTCGATCGGATGGCGTTCGTGAGCGTTTCGGCTTCTGGGCTTTCTCCCAGTAACCGGTTCCAGCCGTCTTTTATCGTTTCAATATAGTATGTACTATCAGATAACGTTATACAAGGGGTTTCTAAAAGTGCACTTTCTTTTTGTGGCCCCCCCGAATCTGTTACTAAAATGTGAGAAGCCATCATCAACTTGATAAAATCAGTATAGGGCAAGGGATTTGCCAGATAGACGTTGCCCGACGACTTCAACATATCACTCAGACCGAACTTGATGATATGATTTTTTGTATTTGGATGCATCAGCATTACGACATTATACTCATCTAATTCAGTTGCTGCTTTTACAATTTTGCTTAGCGCTTCTGGAGTCCCGATGTTCCAAGGCAGCCTCACAGCGATCGTAACTATCGGCGCATCATCAAGATTGAGTTTGTCAATAAAATTGGATTTTTCAGCTCCTTTTTTATAGTTAAATAACGCATCGACGAGAGGATCCCCCATGTAGTAGATACACTCTGGATCATAACACTCCTCTAATAAATTTAAGTATGCAGAATGACATACGGGGAAAAAAAGCTTAGAACAAGTTTCAATGACTTTGCGACGAACATCACTATGCAGATCCCGCAAAGACCGATATCCTGACTCAATATGACCTACTGGCACATAATTCATCACTGAAGCAATCGCAGCACTGAACGAAGAGATGACGTTACCTTGTACGAATACAAAATCAGGTTTGGACTTTGTTAGTATATCGTCAATACCACTCACTATCCCTGATATTTGTTTGTTGTAATTCAAATTGCCACATGACAAGCTGTAGTCGGGTCCGCGAATATCTAGATCTTCAAGCAGATCTTCATACATCTCAGGATCATAGTGCTGACCTGTATGAGTAAAAATAAGCTCGGTATCGTCGTTTGAGTCAATTTCTTTTAGAAGAGGGGCCATACCTATTAATTCTGCTCGTGTACCGATAAACACTGCAATCTTCATTCGCTGTCCCCTGTGTGCTTAACATCGCCATACGCTATATAATTTGCCATAAGATCAAATAAATGTGAGAGGGCAGAGCTGACGGGGTAATTACATTAAAAAAACAGTAATTACTCGTCACCGTATTTTTGACTTTGGGGGATACATTCCATCTGCCAATGCTCCCATACCAAGCTTTGAATCAGGACCAATCATTGTTCCGACGTTTATCATACTGTTAATGCCAGTGTTAACATCGTCACCCATCACGACTCCAAGCTTTCTCCTTCCGGTGTCTACTCCATTCACTTTAATATTTTTTTCATCAAAGCGAAGATTGGCAATTAATGTACCAGCTCCAAAGTTGCATCTGCGTCCTATAATGCTGTCTCCCACATACGAAAGATGTCCGATTTTAGTATCATCCATGATAATTGAATTTTTCACTTCGACCGCATGTCCCACCTTGACCCGGTGGCCTATCGAAGTACTTGGCCTCACGTAGCAATTTGGGCCTATATCACAATTTTCACCAATCACCACTGGTCCAATGATATAAGAGCCATTTCTGACAATCGACCCTTCACCTATCATAACTTCCCCAATAATTGTTGCAAACGGCTCTACCGCACCTGCAATTTCAGTGCGTATGCCTTTTAGTAATATTTCATTAGCATTTAATAGATCCCAAGGCGTCCCTATATCTACCCACATGTCTGGCACATTGAGGTATCCGACGTCATACCTTTCATCTATTAATAGTTGTATAGAATCAGTAATTTCATACTCGCCGCGTGATGATAGAAGCGTCATATCAATAGCATCAAAAATAACCGGATTAAAACCGTAGATACCAAGATTTGCTAGGTTCGTAAGGGGTTTTTTTGGCTTCTCTACAATTCTAACAACTTCATCGCCACTTACTTCTATTACACCGTACTGTTGCGGGTTAGCCACCTCTCTAACAGCTATGACTGCCGTCCTATCTTCCAGTGTGTGTGCAAGAGCTTTAATGGTCGAGGGACTCACGAGGCTGTCACCGTTTAGTACGAGAAATTTTTGCTCTACGAAATCTTTTACCTGTGCAATCGCATGTGCCGTTCCAAATTGTTGGTTTTGACTTGCATATTCTATGTGAGCATCGAAATGATGCCCATCCCCAAAATAACTTTTAATAATTTCCCCAAGGTAACCAGTAACAACTATGAGCCGTTTGATTTCAGCTTCCACACATGCCCTTATGATATGCTCGAGAACGGGCTTGCCCTCAACGGGAAGCATTACTTTTGGTGCTTTATACGTGAGGGGCCTCATCCGTGTTCCCTCACCGGCGGCGAGCACGACCGCTAACATTGCACACACCTTTTTATAACATTCAGGGCCTTCTCGTAGAGTTCTTTCGCCTGCTCATCTTCCCTTGCCTCGGCAGTGATCCTTATTTTTGGTTCAGTCCCTGATTTTCGAACAAGTATCCACCCATCCTCAAAATCAATCCGTATACCATCAATAGTAGTAATTTTATCAAAATCTAGCGATTCTAATTCCTTTCCAATGTGCTCCATAACGTTAGTGCCTTCATTATAAACAACTGACCCTCTTTTGATGTTATACTTGGGAAATGTCGAAATAATATCGGATAGTGACTCCTTTTCTGCGATAGCCACAAGTTTCGCTGCCGCATAAATTCCATCTGGGCAGTACGAAACACGAGGGAAGATCCAGCTCCCACTGCTCTCACCGCCAAAATCGGCACCAACTCTCTTAATTTCTTCAGCCACGTAGACGTCGCCAATTCGCGTCTTGAATATTTCGCTGTCAATGACGTCTGCGACCATGAGTGAGACATCAACGGGGTAAACTATAGATTTTTTAGCCTCTTTTAGACCAAAAAGTGCTAGCATCTCATCCCCGCTGATATACCGACCGCCGCGGTCGACCCCCATCATTCTGTCTGCATCGCCATCGTGAGCGATCCCCAAATCAGCGTTAAACGCCCGCACCGCTTCAATTAAAAGTCCTAAATTCCGCTCAGTAGGTTCAGGGTGTCTTGCAGGAAAGAACCCGTCTGGTTGCGCATTGAGCGTTATCACTTTACATCCCATCTCTCTTAGCAGATAAGGAGTTATCGTTCCCCCCGAACCCGAACCGCAGTCCAACACTACCGTCAGTTTAGAAAGTCCTATTTCATGTAGTATCTTACTGATGTGATCGGAGGTTGCTCTGTCGTTTTTGCTAACGTTCGCTATTTTGTCCCAATTAGCTCTCTGCCCACTGTATGAGGAGCCTATATCTTGTCCTACTAACGATTCAATCTCACGCTGCTGAGCACTGTTAAAAGAAGTGCCATCTTTATTCCACAGCTTGATGCCGACATATTCAGAAGTATTGTGCGAAGCAGTTACCATTACACCGCATTCGCAATTTCTCGCAGCGTATGAAAGTGTTGGTGTCGAAACAAGACCGACTTTCGTTACATCGCATCCACAGGCAGTAAGTCCTGAGATTATGGCATGTTCTATCATTTCACTTGCTGTCCTTGGATCGCGTCCTATCACCGCTGATTTATAAATTGATCCAACCGCAAGCCCGACGTTCAATGCGAGTTCAGGCGTTATCTTTTCATTTACAATTCCCCGTATTCCAGATGATCCAAACATCATATGACTCACGATACTATTTTCAATCTGATAGCTATTATGTAAGAGTTGCGCTTCGATTATAACAATTTTATCAAGTGATGCGATTACATTTATACTCGGTAGAGATAAACAACAGCAAAATTTAAGATGAACTACAGGCTTTAAAAAATCTGTATGCGTCAATTGACAGAATATCGTGTCGAGGGGCCAAACTCCCTCTGGAATTGGACGAAGATAAAAAACCCTCTTACGGTAACTTTAAACTTTGTGATAATACATATATGCAGATATTTGCCCTCCCTTAGACTAAAAAATGCCCTTTATCGTTCCATAGGTATCAAGATTGGAAAAAATGTTTCCGTAGGCCAAGAAGCAACGTTTGACATATTCTTTCCCGAACTTATTGAAATCGGCGATAATACTATTATCGGCTTTCGGTCAACGGTGCTATGTCACGATTTTTTAGTAGATAAATGGAATAAAGGGCTGGTGAAAATTGGTAAAAATGTTTTAATAGGTGCAAATTCCACCATACTAGCAGGGGTGAGTATTGGAGACAATTCAACGATATCAGCGTGCTCACTTGTGAATCGGGAGATACCCACAGGTATGTTCGTTGGAGGTGTGCCCGCAAAGGAGATCCCACGTGAAGCTCACAGAGATATTTAACAAAATACTGAAAAGCACACGTATTTTAACGACAATTATACTTATAAATCTCATAGGCACGTTAGCAGGTTTTTACTATTATTATGATCAGCTGAGCTCATCTCCCGTGTATTTATGGCCCTTTATTCCGGACTGTCCAATCTATACGATGCTTGCAGTTGTTGTCCTTGTAACATACCTTCTTAAGAAAAAAAGTGTCGATCTGTTAAGCTTCATCGCTTCGATAGGATTGGCAAAATATGGAA
>CAYYMO010000022.1:0-5042 GCA_964472955.1 uncultured Methanomicrobia archaeon
GAATCGAGCCGTGGTGGAGGATTATATGAACATGTTGTATGGTGACGTTTGGGGGGAACGATCTGCAATCCAAGATATCTCCCTCGCCTCAACCCTCACCGTAGGGCAGCAGGAGTACGACGCGTGAAGGGATTTCCAATCTACGTGGACTTTATCAGCAGCCTGAAGATCTTTGTGAGGGAGCCCGGCACGTTGTTCTTTTCACTCGTCTTCCCCGTCATCTTGATGTTATGTTTTGGTGCGATATTTGGGGGAGGGATAGTCAAATCTGATCTCTATATCCAAGATAACGACAGTTCGCCCCTCTCTGCGACATTCGTCAAGACGATAAACGCAACTGAAGCATTTAACGTCCATATGATAGGCACAAGCAAAGATCCAGACGAGTACATTAAATCAAACCACCTTACTGGTATGTTAGTGATCCCTCTCGGATTTGGCGATATGGTACAGCAAAATTTAGCACATGATAGCACACTCGCGACACCCCGCGTGCAACCAAGCGCGTTTAACACGACGAACATGGCCCCGGGAACTGTTGTATCGGTAGGCCAGCGAACAATGGCGACGCAGCCCTCTCGGAACCCCTCCTCACAAGCAAACCAGTCAACTGCTTATGTCGTTCTAAAAGTTGACCAGTCCCAAAGATCGGCTCCTCTCGTCACAGGAGTGCTAAATAGTATTATAAGTAGCTTTAATGCACAGCTTACCGGCGCCGGGCAAGTGGTAGGGTTACAGAGTCAAGAGGTGATCTCGGCACAATTCAGATATATAGATTTTTTTGTTCCTGGAGTTATCGGGTTGACCGTCTTGGCATCGGGTGTCTTTAACACAGTTGCAATTAATACGCGTTACCGTACGACTGGTATCTTACGAAAGCTCGCCACTACGCCGCTTACGAAGACGGAATGGATCGCCTCGAAAATTTTGTCTCAAGCGGTGCGTGCGTTTATATCGACCGCACTCATCATTATCGTGGCGATACTTGCCTTTAACGTCAAGGTACTCCCTGATGTCTACAGCATCATATTGATATTTGTCGGTACAATGGCGTTCACCGGAATCGGGATGATCATTTCACGATTCGTCCGCGACGAAGACGCAGCCAACGCTGCGGCAAACGCCGTCACGTTCCCCATGTTCTTCCTTGCAGGTACCTTTATCCCAATAGAGAGCATGCCCGCGTTCCTACAACCAATTGCAAGGGCACTTCCTCTCACGTACTTAAATAATGGCTTGCGTGACGCTATGATTCTTGGCGACGCGGCGAGCGCACTCTACAACACATTCATAGTGCTCGTGATAGGAATTGTATTCTTTGCTATCGGATCACTTGTCACAGACTGGAGAGAAGAGTGACACTCTTTATTTTCATGCGGGTTACACGTTGTGCCATAACATGTTAGTGGGACTTTAGTGGTGTGTTTGCATACTCGGCGATCGATGGTTGCCCTTTAGCGAAATAAGTGGTAGACCGTCTAGTAAAAGTATTTAGTTTCAAGACATCGACGGAAGCAGGAAAGACGAACTCGAGCGGAATTATCTTAATACCACGCATCGACACATATGAGACTACGCAATTAGTGTGTTCCGATGAGACCACGCGCAATTTTAACGAGGAATTGCTTTTAAATCTCTTTATTTTTCTACATCGGATCAATCCGCTCGAGACTTATCTACAAACGCCCTTTTAAGAGATTTAAAGTTATGTATTACCCAACTACGGGGGTGCGGTGTTATTAAAGCGGTAATCGCGACTGTTATAAATGAAATTAGGAACACGTCAGTCAATACAATTAAATTCGAAGCATATTGAGGAAACCACAAACGTCCCAAACAAGGGATGAATAACGCGCCCATAAACGGCAGGCCTACGTCGACGAGATACCATTTCCTTTGCTCTCCTCTGAGCAAGCGGCGATGCATCAATTGTACAGTAATAAAAACATAGCCGCTGTTGAGTAAGATCCACATTATAGCGGCTCCAACTCCACCATAAAGTTCAGTTAACAAGATTATGCCTGGTACCAGGAGGACTATCGATACTAAGTTTTGATAAAATGCTAGCTTTGTCCAACCATTTGCTAATTGCAGAGCGTATGGCATGTTCGTAAGGGCATTAAGAGCGGCTCCAACCACTAATACACTTGCTATCAGGTGGGTCTCACTTGCAACTGAGGGATTTCCAGTCCACGTCCGCAATATTTCAGGCGCAAAGAGCGCAATAATTACTGCTATCGGCAATACGATTACTGATACAGACTGACAACTCTCATGATACAGATTTTTCAAACCTGTTTTATCGTCGTCCATTACGAGTTGCGATAATCGTGGGAATATCGCCGTGAAAAATGGAGTCACTGCAAGTAATACTACGGAAGCAAGTCCAGATGCTAGAATATAGCAGCCAAACAGCTCTAACGTTAACATTTTGCTTAGAATTACTTTATCCATTTGCAAGAGCATTCCTCCCAGAATACTAATCCCTGTAACTCCAGCAGTAAATCGCCAAATTTCATTGAAATAATTATTTTGTAGTCTAGCTCGCGTGCCGGTCCAAGGCAAATTCCGCCATAGTATAAGCGCAGCAAGAAAGGTTTGGAAGATGCTTATTACTATTTGCCATCCAAAAAACGCTTGTACAGTGTGAGAGACAAGCAAGAGGATCATGACAGCCCCAACACCGCGAAATGTAGCGGAAACTACGTCTATGCCATTATATAGCACTTGTTTCTGTAAGCCAATCAACCCTCCGTAATACAATGATAGAGGAAGATCAAACGCAATTGCGATGCCCATCATCATAACAGATTGCTGTACAGAAATAGCGGGCAAATGCTGCGTCATTATCCAATTGTTAGAAATGATGGGTGAGAGAAAAATTACGATACATGCCATAGCACCTGCTAAGGCCCAATAGACCACTTCTAATGTCCGGACTAGATCCCGTTTTTTTTGATCCGTCCCCGGTTGGGTAGATAATCTTGCCAACTCTCTGTTCACAGTCGTGCTTAACCCAGTAACCAAGACTAAAAACAAAGTTTGCAAAGTAGCAAAAAAGCCAATTAATCCGAAAGCTTCTATGCCTAAAAATTTGATATAAATAGGGATAAATAGCCATAACATCAGGACTGTCCAGCCCCTTCCCATAAAATTCGCGACAATATTTCGCTCGATAACATTCCGCTTAGTTAGTGGCACAAAAACCTCAATTTATTAACTATATTCTGTATAACGGTATCATCATTTCCTTTGATGTAATTTTAAGGCCTCGAGAGCGTATATAAAACATACGCTATAGCTTCAAAAAATCTTTTGATAACGGAATCGATAATATAAACTTAGTCTCCGCTTCAAAATTTTTTGCGCCTAAGTGTTTCAATGCTTAACGTGCGATAAACCCGGTTTCTCCAGAGATAAAGACGCCCTCCCTCATTTACCAAAGTCTTCATACGATTTATCTCTCTCGGAAATAACGATAGGTGCTGCATATGGCCACACTATATCGAACATCGGGTCGTCCCATCGTACTCCACGCTCGTATTCTGGAGCGTAAAATTCCGATACCAGGTAATAGACTGTAGTGTCATCCTCTAACGTCTGGAAACCATGGGCAAAACCTTCAGGAATGTAAATCATCGTATAATCATCTGTGCTTAATTCTAAACTGAACCATTTCTTATAAGTAGGAGAATGTGGGCGTAGATCGATAATTACATCATATATCGCCCCTCGTATACAGCTAAGTAATTTGGTTTCTTGATAAGGTTCAATCTGATAATGCATTCCACGAAGGGTACCCCTCTTTTTGCTAAAAGAGAGATTACACTGGGCTATGTTAACATTTAATCTATGCTGTTCGAATTCTCTCTTACAAAAACTTCGGGCAAAAAATCCCCTTTCATCCTCCCGTTTTTCGAGCGTTATGATGTAAGCACCTTTTAATGTAGTTTCTTGAAAAATCACTTTATCACCTTTATAATTAAAATAAGTAAAATATTCCTTATTCTTTTAAGTGACCATCTATTTCTATGCTGATGATATCGAATTAACGTCTCTTAACGTTTTACGAGTGTAACATGTCTGACCACGATAATATTGTTTGTATGCTCACGACATATCAGTTTGTTGATCTATTTCACCCACTGCTGAGGAGCGAGTATCAAAACAAATATTCTGCAAGAAACCTTCGCCAGCAACTCAGTCAAACTATTACGACCGAGAAAGAGGGCTCATCACGCTTCCTAGTACCTAAAAAGAATGAATAATTTCCTAAAAAACTATATCCGTATTTCCTTTGATGTGATTTAACCCCTGAGTGTATGCATAAAACATACCTAATTAAAGCTTATATAAAACTCTATGACAACGAGGATCGATGATACAAACGGAACTCCTCTCTATGCTGCACAACGATGAAATGAACGCGAGACATGACGCGAATACTGTAGCATGTTTCCAATAAGACATCCCATTAAAACACCTATATTCAAGAGATGAAATTCCTGATTTCTTTCACACATAATTCGTACAAGTCCTCCCCTTTCACACCGCTATAAAAATCTTTGTACCAATTGATTGTTCTCTCCACCGCTTCATTTATACTGTAGGTCGGTTTCCAGCCGAGTAATGCCCTAGACTTGCTTGCATCTAACTTCAATAGACCCGCTTCATGTAAGTGGTCTGAAAAATACGTTGCATAGTTACCAGAGCCCCATTTCTTAATTACAAGACTGACTAGTTCTTCTACTGTTACAATATTACTGTCGTTTGGACCGAAGTTCCAGGCACCGCTGTACTTATTTCCATCGGCGTACATTCGTGCACCAAGCAATAAATAGCCCTCCAAGGGCTCCAAAACATATTGCCATGGTCTTATCGACCGCGGAGCTCGAATAAGTATTGTTTCATCATTAGAGAGTGCCCGTACGCAATCAGGGAGAAGCCTATCTTCTCCCCAGTCCCCCCCACCTATCACATTTCCGGCTCTTACAGATGAGAGGGCCATGTTATGAGTTTTCCCTAAAGTTTCAGGATTAAAG